>NZ_QQPQ01000009.1 GCF_003346715.1 Oceanispirochaeta sp. M1 | reverse complement strand
GTAAATTATGCAGATTCAGAGTATATGAAGATGGTTCGATATTTAAAATATGATTATCTGACCCCGGATAACAATGCGGCTGAAAGGGCAATAAGACCTTTTGTAATAGGTCGAAAAAACTGGATTTTCAATGATACACCCAGGGGTGCACATGCCAGTGCCACACTGTATTCACTAGTTGAGACAGCCAAAGCAAATGGCATAGAACCTGTATTCTATCTCAAGTATATATTTGAGAAAATTCCACTGGCCAATACTAATCAGGATCTGGAACAATTGCTTCCATGGAACATTGATAAAGAAGAACTCATCCCATAGACGATCAGTCAACACGGGGAGATATTAGCGCTTACGTTTATCGGAAGCTCCAGACACCTGTGAACTCCTTGATAATCCCATCTCCAATAAAATTCATATTCTTTCTAAAGCTGTCTCCAAAGAAGTATCCCATGACTCTTTCAGCTGATTCATTTGTTTCAAATCGATAGTCCGTCTCAAGGATAGATTTTTTAAACCCATATTTGTTCTCAAGAAGATGATAAAAATCACCCAATGATTGAGTTGGTGCTTCTGGAATCTCAGTATTAGTACCAAGAGTTTCCATGAAGAGAATAATCCCGTCAACATTCATTTTTTCTTTGCAGGATGAAACAAGATATTTCACTGTCTTTTCAAACTGATTATCATTTTCAACAACCGTATGACCAAAACTCCAGCCTTCAATTACAGCATCAGCTTTTCTATTCAAATTGTGAATCTCTAAATTATCACAAACTGAAAAAGATATTTTATTTTGCTTCTCTTTAAATTTAGAAGATGCTCTATCAAGCATATGTTGAGATCTATCATAGCAATATGCCATTTTGATTTTGTTTAGATATAATTCTGTTAACCTTCCGGTTCCAGTTCCAAACTCTAATACAGTTTTATTGTTGAAATTATAAGTACTGTTTAAAAAGATTCGAATATTACCCTGGTAATCCTCATGACTTACTAATTCATCATACTCAAAAGAATGACTTTGATAGATCTCTGTCATGGTAGGCATATTCACGCTCCTGGGGGAAATTTATTTCTTAATATTGTACAGTAGTTTCTTAATAAACTCATAGGATAAAATCAATAGTTTATTACATGTAGAAAGAAGGCCTATTATCAGCAATGATTCACCACTGTTGTGTTAAATATTATTCAGTAAAAATATATTACTTCGATGACAGAATTAATATTGAAAATTAAAAATTGTATGGATGTGAAAGGTATCGTTCGTTCATAGGGACAATTCAGCGGCAATCAAGATGGATTTTTATATATGCACTCAGAACCGACTGAGAAAGAGCTGGATGTTTTTTATCCGATGACTATTATAGACTGATAGAAATCGGATTATATCTGATGATTATTTATATTTCAAAATTGGAGAGAGAAATGCAGAAACGGTTTATTCTAGCAATTATATCAATAGTCTTCTGTATCAGTGGATGTGTGGACTTGAAAAAAGATGATTCTGCTCAGCATTACGAAAGGGCGATCCTAAAGCTTCATAGAGCAAATACAGAACAGGAGAGGTTCTATGCACTCAATGATGCGGCAAAGGAAAGCTATATTTCTGAAAATTATGATGAAGCCCAAGAGTATGCGGAAGAACTGCAATTTCTTTCAGAAAAATACCTGGAAGATTGGAATTATGGAAATGCAATTCAGGATTACCACATTGTTCTTGGTAAAATTATATTAAAGGATGGAAACGTCAGTTGTGCAAAAGAGCATCTACTATCAGCCGGAATGAGTCCCGGATCTCCTCAGATGAACTCCTTTGGTCCGAATATGAGTTTGGCAAAGGAATTATTAAGACATGGGGAAACAGAGGTTGTACTTGAATACTTTAATCTTTGCAGGAATTTCTGGGAGCTCCATGATGGAAAATTGGACAAATGGATAAAAACTGTAAAGAATGGTGATCTTCCAGATTTTGGGAGTAATTTAATATACTGAGTAATTTAAAAGAAGATAATTTGAAACAATCTTCATCGAGAACATCTGAAAATATCAATATTTCTGGTAATTATTTTTTCAGTTTATAAATAGCTGATTTAGTAATTGCAGCAACTCCAGATACAATGCTGATTATAAGAAACATATAACCAATAGGGATTAGCCCAAAGGGTTCGACTAGTGTTCCATCTTCAGCTATGGATGATCCAATAATTCTAAAAGAGATTAAACAGATCAGGGATATTATAAATGTTGTAATTGAAATTATTGTTATTTTCTTCATATTTTTATAGTATGTAATCGTTGATATCTTGTCAATATTGACAGAACACAGGTTAACAGGACCGGTGATAAAGTAATTAGATATATCACCGGCAGATTTAAAAACTTATAGATTAAGTATCCATTCCATAACACTGTCATAGTCTCCGGGATCATAGGGTGTTACAATTTCGGGAACAATCCCGGTCTCCTCGTAACAGATTCCATTTTCATCTGTCGTATGGCCTATGGTGGTGGAAAACTCCCATCCGTTGGGAAGCTCATGAAAGCTGACCATTCCTGTGGCTCCCAGCGTTCTCCAGCCTATATGGGTTACATTATCACTCTTTCTCATCATCAGGGTAAACCACTCTCCAGCACTGACAGTGTCGGCATCGGTAACAAGATAGACCGGCTTTGCATATCTGGTGCCATGGGGTTCGATATAATGGCTGGTAACTTGACCGAAATCATCATGAGCAGCCCCGATTCTTACTCTGGTCTTCAGGTAGAGACTTTTTTCACCGACAAAGCGGGAGGCAATATGCTCGGCATTGGCGCTGTAGCCTCCTGTATTTCCTCTTACATCAATAATAAGAGCGTCCGTATTCATATAACTGTTGATCACCCTGTCGACATCTTCCACCCACGATTCGAGGGTAGTCAGTCCACCGAGACCGCTGCTCATGGAGGATATATGAATATAGCCGATGTTTCTGTCTCTCATTTTCCCATAAGAGACAAGTCCTGAGCCTGTGGTGGAGAGAGATTCCATATAGTGCTCCGCCCGGAACAGATAGAACTGATAACCCGCTGCAGGGATTTCAGGATGTTCCCATGTATCACAGAAATAGTACCCCCCAAGCCCTGAAAGCCACACATGGCCGTCGTCGAGAGGTTCGATCATACTGGAGAGAACATCAAATAGATCTTCATCGGTGGCGGCATTAAGGGCCTGATCCCGATAAACTGCTCTGGAGGCATCCCAGTCTATTCCCTTCTGTTCAAAGAGCGAGTACTGAAGATCAAATGTATCCCAGAAGTAATCAAATACAGAACCCTTATCGGACCCTATTTCAGGGCCCAGAGTCAGGGAACAGCTGCCCAGTCCGGCAAAAAGCAAAAGGAGGGCTGATATTTTAATGTGCTTAAAAGACATATTTTACTCCTAAATCAACAGCGGTGGTAAAGAATATCGCATCCTGAGGAATGCTTGTCTTGATATACTGGAAAGATCCCCCCGTATTCAGCAGGAAATGGGAAGAGAGCCGTGACTCCCAGTGAAGATCATAAATCATTCTGAAATACCTGTTGGGACCGGCGGCTTCACCCCTTAGGAGTACAGAAGAGGGGGAAGAGCTCATTCTCTGATCCAGATCATCATCATAGATGGTCCAGGGGGGACGGTTTACGAGGCTGAAAAGGGATAATGCAAGGGACGTTGTCAGCCTCCCCCCCTTGAATTCATACTCATAAGCGACAGAAGGGAGGAAAGAAAGGTCACCTGCCCAGTCATAGGAATCTATGTGAGAGAGAAGGAAAAGCTCTATCTGATAGTCCGTTCGTAATCCCATCATCAGATGATCATTCTCACCGAACAGGGGAAAACGGTATGCCGTATTTAAATAGAAAGATGTTTTGGCGAAGAAATCATCATGGTCTACGAAATTGGAGTTACCACTGAAGAGTCGTCCTCCTCCCCCCTTGAGTCCCGCATCAAGACCGAAGTGGTTTGTTCTCAGGCCGTAAACCACTTCACCTCCCCCTCCGAGGCCATGTGTATGAAAGGGTGTCACAAGCTGGTCGGAGAAGTTCGGATTTAGAAAGGTTCCATTCAGCAATAGAGAATGGGTGGTGGAATCCGATCTCTCTACACTGAAAAGAGATGTCAGCCCTGCAACGGAGATAAATAGAAAGAATCCGATCCTGATGAGGATAATTGATGTTTTATTCATAGAGAATAGAACTTATAGAAAGAAGGATAACAAGTCAATCAGGGATGAATTTTTATGCCAGTAAACAAATCTCTGGGACAGGAGTCAAACCATCCTCCGGATTCTGGTGAATGATAAAAATCAATTGCTGGATAAGCGTGGATGATATGAGCAGCATAATAATATCCTATGTCATTTAATCCTGTTCATGCATTATAATTTACTTTATGAATGAGCGAGAGAAGTTAATAAGCAGTATCAATGATCTTTTTACAGAGCTGAAAGATGAAGAGCTGAAGTTTATCCTTAAGCAGGCAGAAGTTCTTGATTACAACCGCAAGGTGCGGCTGAAACGGGAAGAGGCAAGAGAGCAGAAAACAGAGGAAGAGGCGGGCAGTGAAGCTGAACCAGTCCAGTCCGCGAAAGTTCCGGAAGTACAGCCTCCTGTATATATCGAACAGACAGATCGGAGCAAGTTTTTCAATATCTGCATAGGTACGGCTAGGCTCTTTGTGGACTACCAGGAAATCCAGGCTCTGTTCAAGATTGCCAGTGCTGCAGGTTCGGCCGAAGAGGGGGCACCCAGGCTTTATCGCTGGTTCCAGAAAGAGCGGAGTGATGTGCTTGCCGAAGGAAATATCCGGAGTCCCGGCAGCCCTGCGCTGTACGAGATCTATGAGGCTCTTCTGGAAACCTTTACTTCATCCTGAGGATTCTAGTTTGCATAAAAAAGCCGGACCCACTAAAAGAAGATCCGGCTGAATGTCAAATTACTCTATTTATGTTCGGGAAAATCCCGGGATACTATTTTTTCAGATATTCGTGAATACCCCGGGCGGCGGTTCGTCCGTCACCCATGGCCAGGATAACCGTGGCGGCTCCCTGTACGATATCTCCTCCCGCAAAAACACCGGGCATTGAGGTCATTCCGTCTTCACTGACCGTAATGTTTCCCCATTTATTGGTATTCAGCTCGGGAGTGGTTCCTGTTACAAGAGGGTTGGAGCTGTTACCCAGAGCGGTGATACAGGTATCAATTTCCATAAAGAACTCACTGCCCTCAATGGCTACCGGCCGCCTTCTTCCAGATTCATCGGCATCCCCCAGTTTGTATTTCAGACACTCGATTCCGGTGACTCTGCCCTTGTCATTACCCACAATGGCTACAGGGTTGGTGAGAAGGTCAAAGATGATACCTTCTTCCATGGCATGATGAACTTCTTCAACACGGGCCGGCATTTCAGCTTCAGTTCTACGATAAACGATATGCACTTCTTCGGCGCCCATTCTCAAGGCAGTTCTTGCTGCATCCATGGCAACATTACCTCCTCCGAAGACGGCAACTTTTTTTGACTTATAGATGGGGGTTTGGGCCTTTTCTCTGTCATAGCCCTTCATAAGGTTGGCCCTTGTGAGAAACTCGTTGGCCGAGAATACACCTACCAGGCTTTCACCTTTGATGTTCATAAACTTGGGCAGTCCTGCTCCGTTTGCTACATATACTGAATTATATCCGTCTTTTTCCATCAGTTCTTTGATGGTTCTGGTTCTTCCAATAAGGTAGTCGTAAACAAAGTTAACACCCATGGCTTCAAGGCTGTCCACTTCTTTCTGAACAATTGCCTTAGGCAGACGGAACTCGGGAATGCCGTAAACCGTTACACCTCCGGCCTTATGGAAGGCTTCAAATACGGTTACTTCATGTCCCAGTTTTGCCAGGTCCGCAGCTGTGGTCAGTCCGGAGGGTCCGCTTCCGACTATTGCTACTTTTTTCCCGGTGGCGGGTGCTTTCTCTACGGGGGGCTGTTCTTTTTCTGCTCCTCTGTCTGCCAGAAAGCGTTCAATTCTTCCGATGGCAACAGACTGCATGGGGTCTTTTCTGATCTTACCGAGAGTACAGAGTTCCATACACTGTTTCTCCTGGGGGCAGACACGTCCGCAGATGGCTGGGAGCATGCTGCTGTCCTTGATTATTTCCAATGCTTCATCAAACTCACCCTTTGCTGCGGCTCCCACAAATGCGGGAATATCGATGCTGACGGGGCAGCCTTTGATGCAGGGGGCATTGTTGCATTCAAGACAGCGGCTGGCTTCTACAATCACCTGGTTCTCACTGTAACCCAGGGCGACTTCCTCCATATTGGCAGAACGAATTCCAGCTTCCTGGGAGGGCATTTCCTGTTGAGGGATGGCTGCACGGTCTTTTTTCTTTATCTGGGCCAGACCCAGGGGAAGGTTAAGGTTCTCTCTGATTGCGAGGGCTTCCATATCCAGAGTCTGAGGCGCTTTAAATCCTGTCATCAGTGAACCTCCTGTGCTGTCAGCTCTTTTGCTTTTTCTGTCATGCGGCATTTGTGTTCTGTTTCATGTTCCTTATAGGAGGACATGCGGTTCATCATGGAGTTGAAGTCCACAAGATGGCCGTCAAATTCGGGACCGTCTACACAGACAAACTTTGTTTCATTCCCCACTGTTACACGACAGCCGCCGCACATACCGGTGCCATCCACCATGATAGTGTTGAGGGATACCATTGTATGTACTTCATAGGGCCGTGTCGTTTCGGCACAGAACTTCATCATAATGGGAGGACCGATAGCAACACATTCAGCAGGTTTTTCAGGCATCTCACAGAGTTCTTTAAGGGGTTCTGTGACAAGGGCCTTGCGACCCTTGCTGCCGTCATCGGTACAGACAATCAGTTCGTCCGATAGAGCGGCCATCTCATCTTCGAGGATCAGAAGATCCTTGTTTCTGGCGCCCATAATCGTGATAACTTTATTACCTGCGGCTTTGTTGGCCTGAACTATGGGATGCAGGGGAGCGACTCCGATTCCGCCTCCCACACAGATGACAGGGGCGGTCTGTTTTACAATGTGGGTGGGAGTTCCCAGGGGACCCAGTACATGGGATATGGTATCACCCTCTTCCATGCTGCTCAGCTGAAGGGTTGTCCCTCCCACAGCCTGGAAAATTATTGTAATGCTCCCTTTCTCCGCATTACCGTCTGCAATGGTGAGGGGTATCCTCTCTCCGTATTCATCGTCCAGCATGAGGATTACAAACTGTCCTGCTTTTCTGGATTCGGCAATATGGGGTGCTTCAAGTTCCATCAGAAATACATCTGCTGAAAGCTGTTTTTTCTTTAATATCTTACTCATACTTTTACACCTTCCTTCTCACGGATACCCAATTGTGCTTCAACTTCTTCCACAACAGAATCCAGAGTTGATTTATTCATTGTTCTATCTCCCACTGTTACAGTGGGTCCATGAGAGCAGTTCTCTGAGCAGAATGTTGCCTTCAGGTCAATTCTGTTTTTCCAGCCTTCCTGCTCAATCTTATCTGTCATGCCCGAGAGGATATCCTGTGAGCCTCTGAGAAAACAGCTTGTTCCGACACACACGTTGATTTCAACGGCTGCCTCCTCGCTGCTGCTTGCAAGTTCCATCGTGTGGTTCTCGATTCTCTTTCGGCTCTGATATCCGGTGTGAACCAGTTCATGAGCCTCATGACTTCCCGGTTTACCACCCAGCATCTTTTCATAGATCCTCTGGATGTAGGGGTTTTCTTCAGGACTGTGAACTGGTGTGATCTTACCGGCGTTCTTGAGTGCTTCTTTCCTTCTTGCTGTGGTTCCTTCTTCGTAGGATACGGGCTGTCCAGCACCGTCAACACATCCGCCGGGGCAGGCCATGACTTCAACAATATCATAGCTCACTTCTCCGGAATTGATTTTTTCAATCAGCTTCTCGGTGTTCTTCAGTCCTGCGGCAATGGCCATCTTAAGCTGTACATTATCGTCGTTGATAATGACTTCCTTCCATTCTGAATAAGTTTCATTTTCTACGGGTTCGAAGCTGATGAGATCCTTGTTGTTAAGGCTTCTGGCGGCATAGCGTGCCACTGCTTCGGATACTCCCTGGCTGGCACCGAATCCCAGTCCTGCTTCGGAGTAGAGTCCGAAGGGAAGGTCTGCTGCTGCGGGGGCAATGTCCTTGAATACTATGCCTGCTTCCTTGATCATTTTACCCAGTTCCTGGGTTGTAAGAACGTAGTCAATCAGGGGTACGCCGTCACGGCTGAGCTCGGGTCTTTCCTTTTCAAACTTCTTGGCAGTACAGGGCATGATGGACACCATGATAATATCTTTCTCGGCTTTCTCCTCTGTCTGGGCCATCAGCTTCTTGGAGAGTGATCCCACCATTCCCTGGGGTGACATACAGCTGGAGATCTGGGGCAGGAGTTCGGGATGGAACTGCTCTGCGTATTTAACCCATGCGGGACAGCAGGATGTAAACATGGTCTTTCTGTCACCGGAGCGTCTTCTTTCCAGATACTCGTTGGTCTCTTCCATGACTGTCAGGTCGGCACCGAAGGATGTGTCATAGACTTCCTTGAAACCCAGATATTTGAGGGCGCTCATAATTTTACCAAGGGTAACTGCGGATGGCGGCATATCGAACATCTCCCCCAGGGATGCACGGACAGCAGGTGCTATCTGGGCGATAACAGTTTTCCTGTCATCAGCCAGAGCATCCCAAACTTCGGTAATCTCACTTTTTACTACAATTGCTCCTGTAGGACATACTGCCGCACACTGACCGCAGTTTATGCAGTCCACATGAGCCAGGCTCTTATTGAAGGCCGGTGTTACGACTACATCTTCGCCGCGGTAGGCAAAGTCAATGGCTCCTACACCCTGTATTTCATTACAGTAGCGGACACAGTCACCGCAGAGTACACATTTATCGGGGTAGCGGAGAAGGCTGGGTGAGAGAAGGTCGGGCTCCCTGTGTTCTCTGGTCCTTTTGTAGGGAATCTCTTTTACTCCCAGGTCCGAAGCCAGCTCTTTAAGTTTACAGGCACTGGATTTATCACAGCTGGTACAGTTTGTATCATGGTTGGCCAGTAAAAGTTCGATCAGAGTTTTTCTCATCTTTCTGAGTTTTGGTGTGTGGGTCTTGATGACCATTCCGTCCCTGGGGGGAGTGGAGCAGCTTGTATCAATTCCACGGCCTTCTATATCGACGATACAGAGACGACAGGCACCGTAGACACTCAGTTCTGAATGGTAGCAGAAGGTAGGCATCTCCACGCCGGATTTTCTAATCAGTGACAGAAGATTTTTCTCACCCTCAATGGGGACAACTTTTCCGTTTACCGTAATTTTTGCTTGATTATTCATTATTTCCTCCCACAGTGATGGCTTCGAAACGGCAGGTTTCAACACAGGCACCGCAGCGAATGCACTTGTTTTCATCGATAATATGGGCCTCTTTTCTATTTCCAGAAATGGCATCCACCGGACAGACTCTGACACAGGCAGTACAGCCCTTACAGGCGTCTGCTATGATGCTGTAGCTCACAAGATCCTTACAGTTTCCTGTGGGGCAGTGCTTGTCATTTACATGGGCATCCCACTCTGATCTGAACTGTTTCAGTGTTGAAAGAACGGGTGAGGGAGCAGATTTTCCGAGTCCGCAGAGGGAAGTCTCTCCAACAGTCTCACAGAGCTCTTCCAGGAGGGTCAGAGATTCCTGACTTCCATGTCCCTGGGTTACTTCATCAATAAGTTCCAGAATCTGGCGGGTACCTTCCCGGCAGGGAACACATTTACCACAGCTCTCAGACTGGGTGAACTTCATAAAGAAGCGTGCAATCTGAACCATACAGGTACTCTTGTTCATCACAACAAGACCGCCTGATCCAACCATGGCTCCGACTGATTTAAGGGAGTCAAAGTCCAGGGGGATATCCAGATGCTCTTCGATCAGACAACCGCCGGAGGGGCCGCCAATCTGTACAGCTTTGAAATCGTCATTATCTATTTCACCTTTAGCATTGAGGACTCCGCCACCAATGTTGAAGATAATCTCTCGCAGGGTTGTACCGAAGGGCACTTCGATCAGACCGGTATTCACTACATGACCTGTGAGGGCAAATGTCTTGGTTCCCGGAGATCCGGAGGTACCAGTCGTCTTATAGACCTTTTCTCCCATATTGATGATAAGAGGAACACAGGCCAGTGTTTCGACGTTGTTTACAACTGTTGGTTTTCCCCACAGCCCTTTCTCTGCTGTACGGGGCGGTTTTACACGGGGCATTCCACGGCGACCCATGATACTCTCAGTCATGGCACTTGCTTCACCGCAGACAAAGGCTCCTGCTCCCTCCATTACAAAGATATCGAAATCAAAGTCTGATCCGAATATGCCTTTCCCAAGGTAGCCCATGGCTCTGGCTTCTTCGATGGCCTTGTTGATTCTTTCCACTGCAAGGGGATATTCCATACGGACATAAACCTGACCCTCAGTTCCACCGCATGCCTTGGCAGCTATGATCATACCTTCAAGAACAGAGTGGGGATTTCCCTCCATTACGGAACGGTCCATAAAGGCACCGGGGTCACCTTCATCTCCATTACAGATGATGTATTTGGCATCAGAATCCTGTTTGAGAGCCAGCTCCCATTTTCTTCCTGTGGTGAATCCACCGCCTCCGCGGCCTCTGAGTCCGGCTTCCTGCATGATATCGCAGACTTCCTGAGAACTCTTATTCATGATCATATCTCTGGCAGCTTTATAGCCGTCAGTGTGGATATAGTCCCCGATATCTTCGGGATCTATGTTTCCACAGGATTTCAGCACTGTTCGACTCTGTCTTGTATAGAAGGGAATCTCCTGATGGTTTCGGCAGCTTTTACCTGTTGAGGGTTCTTCATAAAGGAGTCTGTCGATGACCTCTCCCTGAAGAATTGTTTTTTCGATGATATCCCGTGCATCTTCGGGCTTAACCTTGATGTAGAGAATCTTATCGGGTTCAATTGTGACCAGGGGACCGACCTGGCAGAATCCCTGACATCCGCTTTTACTTAGTAGAACGGGGTCTTTATCAGTTTCAGGAAGTTCCTCTTTCAGGGTCAATGTAAGGGGCAGATTCTTCTCTTTTATTATCTGTGCAAGGGCGGCATGGACCTCCATGGCACCGTTGGCGATACATCCTGTTCCCGCACATATGATGATACTGTGGGAAAGGCAGGCTTTCTTGTTTTCAAAGTTTTCTTTAATTTTTTCCAGTGTTTCCATTTCAGTCCTCCTTTGCTTTGTATTCTGTAATCAGTTCTTTCATCTGTTTCTTGGATACCTGACCATAGACCTTGTCATTGATAACAACAGCAGGGGCCAGTCCGCAGGCTCCCAGACAGGATACGGTTTCAAGTGTGAACAGAAGGTCCGGTGTGGTGCGAACCTTCTCGGAGAGACTCAGCTCTCTTTCGATGGTTTCGATCAGTCCGGATGATCCTTTGACGTGACAGGCTGTGCCGTCACAGACTTTTATGATATATTTTCCCTTGGGTTCCAGAGAGAAGTGGCTGTAGAAAGTAGCGATTCCGAATACTCTGGCGGGGGATATGCCGAGGCTTGTTGCAACGAAGGTTAATATCTCTTCGGGGAGGTAGCGGTACTCTTCCTGTACTGCCTGTAGTATGGGGATAATTTTCGATGGCAGTCTGTCGAACTTATCCAGGATTTCACAGACTTTGCTGAAGTTGTGCAGCTTCTCAGCTGTCATGCTTGCGGTCGCCATTTATTACGCTCCTTAAATATCGATATAATATTATCGATACAAAAGTATCTTAATGTTTTAATGATGGCAATACCTTCAGGATGAATTTCTTCTTTTTTATTTTGAGAGTTTCCGGGGGATGGATCAGCAGTGTTTTATGCTATTAAGATTCAGAGGGTTAAAGTATCTCCGGTGCTGAGTTTTTCTGTTCCGAACTGACTGTGAAAGAGTGACTGTATTTCAAAATCAACGCAGTGAAGAGGGTAGAGAAGTTCGGGAGCCTCCTTTTTGAAATAGTCCAGAGTCTTCTCTATAACGTCACCATCGTTTTTCATAAGATGAAAGCCCCCGATCACCGCCCTTAATTTCTGACCACTGACCAGCTTGGCATATTCACATATATTACAGATACCCGAATGAGAGCAGCCTGTGATGACAATACAGCCTTTATCACTCTTGTAAACCAGAGCCGTATCATCCTTTATGGGATCATCCTTATACATTCCCCGTTCAAATAGGTTCACTCTTGGAATCTCTCCCAGGAAGTAGAGTCCTTCGGCAATCTCTACGGGATTTGCGGAATACATAGGCTGGAAATCCTTCTCCAGAGATTCCCGTACCGGCTTATCCAGTTTGTTCAGTGCATCGGGATGCATAAGAACTGTTTTTTTACTTTTAAAATGGTGTCCGGGCAGACCGCCGGTATGGTCCCAGTGGTAATGGGAGAATGCTATCATATCTGTCTGTTCTATGGGGATCTTCAGAGCTTCCGCATTATCCCAGTAGAGTCCTGTAGCTCCAGTGTCAAAAAGAATTTTTTTCCCGGAAGCTTCTATAAAGGCGGAAAACCCCCATTCCGCCTTACAGTCTCTTGCGCCTTTATGTCCTACCTGGTTTTCACAGAGTAATGTGACTTTCATGGGGTTCTCCTTAAGTTTTTAATCAATCGGACCAGGTCCATCCCAGCACATCATGCATTATAGACCATCTTTAAGTGATGGTCTAATCGGTTTACTGGGGGCCACGAGATTGAATTTACAGAACGGTCCAGACCTAATTGGATGGAATCAGATCATTCTGAAATCGATTCCCTGAGGAGGAGGACAACAGCGTTTTGCCTCGTCCATGAGCCGTGAATCAACTGGAGTATTCCTGACATGTGCCAGCCTCTGAGCAGAATACCCAACCCACAGGTCCATCATTCTGGTTTCACCTTCCCGTACGGAAGCAAAATCCATATGAAATATCTTTTCAAGGAACTCGAAATGCGCCGTTTCGTATGCAGCTATGGCTGCCAGAGAGATCAGCCTCTCTTCCAGAGCCAGTAGGGTATCCAGGTTTGAATAGAAGGTCCATGCTTTTTTATACTCTTCGGTTTTTATATAGAGTTTCAGAATCTCTTCACAGAGTGGTCTGCCGGGCTTTCCATCCATTATTCTGTAGGCATTAAGGTATGATTCTTCCGCGGCTGTGAAATCACATTTCTCAGATTCAGCTGCAGCAATATTTCGATAGGCCAGGGCAGTGGGATAATGGTTTAAAGACTGTTTCCATAATTTCAGGGCCCCCTCTTTTTCATCCTGTTCATAAAGGAGGACTCCCAGCATTATCAGGGGCCATGGATTCACCTCATCATCACTACAGGCATTCTGCAGAGTATCTTTCCATTCCGGATCTACCATGTAGGAGAGGGGAAAGCTGTAATTCTCCAATTTAGAGAAGCTGCGGCTGTTAAGAAGTTCAACCCAGATAGCCTGTTCCTCCCTGAGAGAGGAGAGAGGAAATTCCATCCCAGCAGGGCTGCTTTTCTTCAGCCCCTCCTTTTCCTCTTTCAGCTGCTGCAGAGCACCCCAGCCTGAGCCGAAATAAAGAATTTCTTCAATTTTATTTTCTTCCAGTACGCTGAAGGATTGATGACCCGTAAGGACCCTTTCTTCATCCAGGCGGCCTGATATCAGATCTCTTGCCTTGTCTCTTGCTTCAGTCCAGGAGCCCTTCAGATCTGTTCCTGACGCATCCAGGGCAGAGAAATACTGAGTGAATGTCCAGCTGCTCTCAGCCGGCATTTTCATTCCATGGACCTGGGTGGGGGCCATCCCTCCCTGGATCTCTACATAGTCACCCTCTCCGGGTACAGAGAGATAATCACACCAGTGGCGTCCGCCTCTCTGCATGCCCCAGCAGAACATCTTTCTGTATCGCAAAAGATCTGTGGAACGTTCATAGAAGAGGGTTTCATCCCCCTGGAGGGCCGCCTCCCAGGGGCTGCTGCAGTCCCTGGAGGTCTGGAAGAAATACTCACTGGAAAACTCAAAGTTTCCGGGGTAGCTCCCGTCTTTTCCGGGGAGTGAGGGCATGTCCTGCAGGGTAGATCTTCCAAAGTGATTCGCGGTATTTTCTTTTTCGTTGAACTCGGGTTTGATATAGAGAACTTCATCGGATTCAGAAAAAATTCTGGTCTCCTTTGTTTCAGGCAATGCAATATTGGTCCACCAGTACATGGGGACCTCTTTGCTGTTATTGTTGACAATCCTGACATGAACCGCCAGTTCCGATGCTCCTGGAGGAAGATGAAAGTCCAGGGAAAAGTAGATTTTTCTGGCCCTCTCATACTCCCAGGCTCTCAGGAATTCATTTCCCTCATTATCAATTACCCTGGCAAAAAACAGTGGAGAACATGTCAGAGGACTGTGACCATAGATCCCTATATTCCACTCTATTCCTCCGGAGAACCAGGCATCACGTGTAGCCAGATTGGCCGGTTGAAAAACCGGATTTTTGAAGAGGAGTTCTTTCTCCAGTATTTTGTCGTAAAGAGAGAGAAGACGTCCTCCCATGGAGGGGAGAAATTGAGCCTTCAAGTTCTCATTCTCAAGAATGACAGTGTCCATCTGAAGCTCTTTTCTTTTTCTGGAATAGCTGTCCTGCATCAGATAGGGGAGTACCCTGTAGCCGGTTTCATAGCCAAAGAGTTCTCTGTCCTCTTCCTTAAAGCTTTCATCGTGTTGAACCGGATGTTCTCTATTCACAGCTTTGAAGCGGGGAAGGGGGTTCTCAATTTCCGGTAGAACTCCGGAAATCTTCAGTTTCTCTACACAGATCATCCTTTAATTGCTCCTCCGGTAACTCCGGCGATGATTTTCTCAGAAAGGAATATATATAGAAGAAAAGTAGGGACAAATACAATTACTACTGCTGCGAACATTCCGGCCCAGTCTCCCGTGTAGCGCATGGACTGTATCATGGTCATTAGACCGACAGCCAGTGGTCTCTGCTCTGAAGTATTGGCAAAAACAAGGGCAATGAAGTATTCATTCCAAAGTGCAATGAAATTAAAGATTCCCACTGTAATCAGGCCGGGTTGGGCCAATGGAAACATAATGGTCCAAAAGGTCCTGATGGGGCTGCAGCCATCGATGGCTGCAGCTTCCTCGAAGGATGTGGAGAGTGTCTTGAAAAAACTGAGAAGGAAAAAGACCGTGAAGGGAGTGGTTATACAGATATAGAGTATAATCAGCAAAATCCTTGAATTGGTCATCCTCAGCTGTGAGGCAAGGGCGAAGAGGGGGAGGATTATCATGATTATAGGTACGCCAAGTGATCCGACAAAAAGATTCTGAATCAATTTGTTGCCCTTGAATTCAAAGCGGGCAAGAACATAGGCACAGGGCGCCGAAATAATGAGGATTGAGAAGCCTGCAGAGAAGGTGTAAAGCAAGCTGTTCAGGAAATACTGACCCACATTATGGTTGATCAGTGCCTTTGTATAGTTACTGAAATGGACTCCCGACTTAAGGAGGGTATTCGTAAAGATCTCCCTTGTTGTAGAGAGGGAGGCAATCATGATCCAACCGATCAGGACAGCTGTAAACAGCACCCATAAGGATAGTATTCCGTAGGAGGGAATCTTTTTAATAGTATTTTTGTTGAATAGTTTCATTGCATCAGCTCCTAAAATTCCAGTTTCTTATCGCGAAAAACCAGATTCACCATTGAGAATGTAAGGAGAACAAGAAGAGTCATCAGAACCCCCACAGCGGCCCCGGCCCCCGCGTTCAGCAGAGTCGGATCTGTGAGAGTCAGGTTTCTCCCGAAGACAAGGTTGTACATATAGACCATGGGGACGATGGTTCCCACATCCGGATCCAGGGGAGAGAAGACCTGAGACCAGATAAAGAAGGCTACAGTAGATATGGACCACATGACGATGCTGGTTCTAAATACATCCGTCATCAGGGGAATGGTGATATGGCGAAACTGATGGAACATGTTTGCTCCCTCCAGCTTAGCGGCTTCATAATAATCAGAAGGGATCTTTTCGATCCCCGCCATAAAGATAAGAACATAGTATCCTACCATACCGAAAGAATAGGCAATAAGCATTGCATAGAACTGGTTATCAGGACTGGTCCATTGGAAGGCGGCCGCATTATCCATACCAAGAAATGAGAAGAACTGGAAAAATAGTCCGTACTTACTGTTGAAGGCATACTGAATCCACATTGTGGCCATGGCTATCGCCGATACAACATTGGGCAGGTAGATGGCTGCTCTGTAGAAGGATTTACCTTTTACGCCGGAAGTTAAAATCATAGAAAAAAGTATGGCTATCAGGAATACTCCGATTCCTCCCCAGAGCCAGATATTCCCCAGGTTTTTAAGGGACTGGATAAACATACTGCTTGCCATGAGCTTTCCATAATTGCCAAAACCCACAAATTCCCATTTACCGAAACTGTCGGTCACTGTTTTTACATAGTAGAAGCTCATAAATACTGTTCTGATGATTGGATAGATAAAGACGGTGGCAAATGTCACTAGTGCCGGTGTCAGGAAGAGAACCATCATGGATTTACTTTGTTTCATATTTTATTTCCTGTTATTAGATAAGTCGGGACACCCCGTATGGGATGCCCCGAATAATAGTCTGAACCAGTCTCTTATTAAAGATTGGATTTGATGTTAGCTATAAACTCTTCAGCAGTGACCTGTCCGGCCAGGAGTCTTGTAAACTCAGCCTTTACAATAGGAAATGCATCGGGATCGGCAGCAAGACCACCGCTCCAGGGTACGAAGGATTTAAGGCTTGCAAAGATTGCGGCACTTTCCTTGATCTGTACGGGCCATTCCATGCTTGTGTCCATGGGTGCACCAAATGTATTGGCAGACAGTTCCTGGTCCCATTTTCCTGAAGTCAGGTGGGCAGCCAGTGCGAAGGCTGCATCGGGTGCTGCGCAGTCTTTGTTGATCTGAAATCCCTGGGCACCGAAAGTACCGGCTCCTGCTCCTGCTCCGTTGGGTACTGCAGGATAGGCAAACTGACCCCATTTGAAGTCGGGTCCGGTTGTTCCCATGACTTCGTTGGGGAGCCATGTTCCGTTGAGGAAGTAGATAGATACCTGATCTGTTGCCACTTCCTGCTGACCGGCAGGCCATTTGTTTGTTGCAACTTGTTCTGACATATAACCGCCCTTGGCAAGAGCTTCAAATTCTTTTGCTGTTTCAAGTACTTTGGGATCGTCCCAGAGTTTTCCGCTTCTGTCTTTAACAAGTGCTTCAACAGCATCGGGATTTCCGAACTTTCTGTTCAGGTGCATACCAAGAGGAAGATCCATATAGGCATCATCAATGGTTACAGGAGTAAATCCGGCGGCTTTCAGTTTGCTGCATACTGCCAGGAACTCATCCCAGTTTGTAGGAGTGGATGTAATACCGGCTTTATCAAAGTGATCTTTATTATAGAATACAGAGACTACATAGGGCTGGTAAGGAACTGCATAGAGACCCTTGTCTGTAGACAAAGTTTTCAGATGGGCCTGTAGAGATTTCATTACAGTATCTTCAAAAGATTTGCCGTTTGTAGAGGGATAGCTCTGTCCGTAGTAGTCATCAAGTTTCAGAGCATAGGGCTGCCATGTCTTAACAATTCTTTCCAGGTCTTCATCCCATATGTCAATTTCAGTACCGGCGTCGAGAGCAGGCTGCAGTGTTTTTCTGATCTCTCTTCCATTCCACTGAATGGTGACTTTTACGTCTGGATTTGATTTTTCAAATTCCTTTATTGCGTCTTTTAATACCATGGCCTGAGGTTCTGTTTCATTCCACATTGACCAGTAGACCAGCTCTTTGGCATCCGGGTTGGAATCCTGCTGTCCGGCGGCGGACAGAGGCGTTGAAAAGACTGCCAGAATCATTAAGATCGACAGTAAAAAACCGATTGATTTTTTCATATATTACTCCTTAGTTTCCATAATTCTAGCACAGGTTTTTCCGCTCTGTTTGTTTGATTGTTGACATTATTTGTTTACATGTTGTTTAAATCACCACTATAATGGACAAATGGATGCAAGTAAGCTTTATGTGGGCACAAGTATAAAAGAAGTCTTTTCAATAGATAAAATTTTTACAATCCACTATTTTGAATATTCCAAGGATTTTCACTTTGCCGGAGAGTCTCATGACTTCTGGGAACTCCTCTATGTGGACATGGGAGTGGTTGAAGTTTTAGCCGGTGAAACGCGGCATACCCTCTTCAAAGGTGACATCATTTTTCATACTCCCGGAGAGTTTCACAGCCTCTGGGCAAACGGAAAAACAGCTCCTAATCTGGTGGTCCTCTCTTTTGAATGTACCAATCCCTCAATGGCCTGGTTTGCAGGTAAAATACTTCGAATTAAAGAGGCTGAACGGAACCTTCTGGGGCGGATTGTCTATGAAGCCCAGCAGGCTTTTGACTCCCATCTGGAAGATCCCGGGCTCAAAGCCCTGGAGAGGAGAGAGGATCAGAGTTTCGGTTGTGAGCAGCTTATAAAAATCTATACAGAGGAATTTTTAATCAGGTTGATGAGGCAGGATGCCACGGTCTCCATCCCTAATAATTTGACCAATACAATAGAGCAGAAAACCAGAGAGAAGGTATTTAACAAGGTCGTAAATTACTTGATGGATAATCTGGATAATCAGATCTCAATGGAAGAATTATGCCGGGATGTAGGCTACAGCCGATCCTATCTCCATAATGTTTTCAAGAGACGGACAGGCCGTAGTGTCATGGAATATTACAAACGGCTTAAGATGGAGAAGGCGAAGCAGCTCATCAGGGAAGGATCAAATAATTTCACTCAGATATCCTATATACTGAACTTTTCATCCATTCACTATTTCTCAAAACTCTTCAAGAAAATAGTGGGGATGACCCCCAGCGCCTATGCCTCTTCGGTAAAGCTGAAGTCTGAATACTACGCAGACACAGAAGTGGCCGAAGTCGAGCAGGTGAAAGAGCAGCTCTAAAACCTTATGAAATCATGTTTTTGAGAATCTTTCCGCCCACCATAGTCAGAAGCACATTGAACTGGCTGTCAAAGACCGCTATATCTGCATCGTAGCTGGGGATCAGGGCTCCCTTTTTCTGGAACCCCATGATCTGGGCAGGATTTGCACTGGCCATCAGTATGGCCTGCTCTTCCGGCACTCTCCAGGATATCAGATTCTGAATTCCCTTTATCATGGTCAGAGAGGAACCCGCCAGAGTCTCCTCATTTTTCATAAATACACCGTTTTCCAGACGCACCGGCTCTCCGTTTGCAAGGAGTTCTCCCTCTTTCTGTTCTGTCGGTTTAAGGCAGTCTGTGACCAGTACCACTTTGTTAACAGGTTTATCTCTTAAAAGTAGTCTTACAAGGTCAGGATGGACATGCTCACCGTCGGCGATGACCTCACAGGATAGTTCGGGGTGGATCATGATGGCTCCCACTGCTCCCGGGTTTCTGTGATGGAGGCGGCTCATGGCATTGAAGAAGTGGGTGGAGTGGAGTATTCCCGCTTGAATTCCCTCTACCATGTTTTCATAGGCTGCATTTGTATGTCCGGCCTGCAGGACTATCCCTTTTTTCATACCGTAGAGAGCCAGTTTTCGCATCCCCTTCAGTTCGGGGGCAACGGTCATATTTACGATTTTTCCACCGGCGGCTTTGTAGAGTCTATCCATCAGCTCAAGATCAACTTCCTGTATGCCACTGGCATTCTGTGCTCCTGTTCTCTGGGGAGAAATAAAAGGACCCTCCATATGAATACCCATGATCTGGGCACCTTTCTCTTTTCCCATGGCCTTGCTGATACCCTTCAGCGCCTTGATCATATGGGCCTCTGTGTGTGTGTAGACCGTGGGGCAGAAGGCTGTGACACCATATTGTGCAAGAGCTTCCGACATCCTCAGGATGGACTCGGGATTTCCGTCTTCTGTTCCATATCCTGCAAAACCGTGGATATGTGTGTCGATGAATCCTGGAGTGATATGAGCACCCTTCACATCATAGATGAGACTGTCGTTAGGGCGGGAGTTTTTCTCAAACCTTTTAAGGCTTATTACATCTTCAATCTTTCCATCAGAAATCTGCACACAGGCTTTTTCCTGTCTGAATGATCCTGTAATTACGGTTCCGTTTATCAGCCATATATCTGTCATAATTTTTTTTATCCTATAGTTTCTTCAGAATCTGGGCTCCCTCGGAGGGATATACCGAGAAGAGATAATCCCTGGCATCACTAAGACCTAGATTCCCTTTATAGAAACAATTCTTCAATCCGTCAATGTATGAGTCTAATTCATTTTCATGGCTGATGTGCACCGTACATCCGCCAAATCCGGCACCCGTAAGCCGGCAACCCGGACTTCCCAGACCTTTTCCGCATTCAACAAGCAGGTCCAGCTCCCGGCAACTGATTTCATGGTTATCCCGGCAGCTTTCGTGGGAGGCATACATCAGCTCACCCAGCTCCTTGATTTTTCCTTCTCTGAGCATCTGGGCAGATTCTTCCACCCTCTTCCACTCACTGATTACATGAAATGCTCTTTTAAAGAGGAGAAAGCCGCCCTCAGGTTCCGGGAAGATGGTTCCGTCTTTTCTCTGGCAGTATTTGCTATTCAGTTCTTCTTCTTCCAGACTCAGGATCTCCTGAAGCTGCAATTTGCTGTAGCCTTCATCTTTAAGAGCCTGTGCAAATGGATAATCGGGAGTCAATTCTCCCAGATAAGCTATGCTTTTTCTCCCTTTCTGCAGTTCGTAGCTGCTGATAACCCCGGCTGCCAGACGGCACTCGATGCTGCGGCGGTTGTATTTATCCATAATTTCTTTGGTTTTGGGCGCTTCAATTGTTGAGTGGGCTATGAGAATCTGGTAGTCCTCGGGAAAGGGGGTTGTTTCACATTTGAGAGGGGCAAAGTCTATCTTCAAGGCACTCCCCTTATGTCCCAGGAGGATGGCAGCCTGATCCATTCCACCGCCCTGGGTTCCCGTATAACGTTCAGCCCGGGCCATCATTTCGGCAAGATCAAGGGGAGCCACTTCTTTATCATTTACATGAAGGGCCACAATGGCGGATAAAACCACCATAGCCGATGACGAGCTCATTCCAGCCGCAGCGGGAATGGTGCTGTGCATCATCATGGAGTATCCCTTAGTCTCCTTATCATTGAGATCTAGAACGCCTTCGCTATGGAGTCCCTGTATTGCTGCCTTTATATAATTTCCCCAATTTCCTGAGGGGAAAGGGGGGAGGTCTCCTGTAATCTGAAACTCTCTCTCTCCGTATTTTTCTATAAAATCAGCGACTATTATTTTTCCGTCAGTTCGAGGGGTAAACACTGCAATAATATCTCTGTCCACTGCGCAGGGGAGTACGGGACAATGGTTGTAGTCTGTATGTTCACCGATAATATTGACTCGGCCGGGAGCCCTGGCAATCAGGTAATCTCCCTTACCCTGCCAGGTCGTGAATCTTTCAATAAGTGCATTATAGCGTGACTGCTGCAGCTCAAGATCTTCAGAGTGGTAGATCCCTGTAAGTTGTTCCTGCTGCTTATTCCATGGTTTATACATTCTCTTTCCTCTTATAGGGCAGGAAGTCATAGCCCTTTATATCTAAAGGATCAAATACTCTGATCCCTTTAAAAAATCCTTTTATTATCTCCCGGCTGTTCTGTGTCAGTTCTTCTTCCGGGTAGCCCGAAGGGGGTGGGAAGATCCAGCTTCCAGCGGCTTCCACCACACCTATCCCCTCTGATTTATACTTCTGCAGATCTTCCGGAGTTCTGAATTGTGAATCCCGGAGGACCAGGGTACATATAAAATTATTTTCTTCCCGGTAAATCAGCATATTGACGGTTCTCATCCCGGGGGCTGTTTTCTTCCATAGATCTATTATTCTGCTTCCTTCCCGGACCAGGTCGGTTCTCTTCTCAGAGCTCAATCTGATAACGGGTAAAGGGAAACGGAGAGCTTCAACTTTTAATCCTTTCTCTGAATCGAATTCAAAAAGGGGAGATGCATTCATCACAGGAAGCCTTCTCTTATGGAGCAGCTGGAAATGGCTGTGACTGAGAATGGAGGCTCCAGCCCACTCAAGATCCGAGTTGGAACACAAGGTATAATGCGGGGCCATCCCGATAAATGAAAGGCTCTGTGCAATGGATTCGGCTCCCATATTCATGGGAGTATGCTCCCTGTTAATCAGCACAAGATGCCTTGGGAAAAGGGGGAAGGGGGTCAACTGCAGAAAAAAATCTGTTTCCTCTTCCACTCCCTTCAGCTTAAGATCAAAGATCCTGAGGTTTTCTTTCCCGGGGGACGAGGCATTCTCCCGGCAGATCAGGCATTCGGCTCCCTCAGGGAGAGCAGGTTTATTCTTCTGCTGATAACCGGCGCGGGCATAATTTATCTGATAAGAGAAGTACAGGTCATAATCAAGGTCATAGAATTCCCTAATGCTGTTCTTCTCCAGTTTGTCTTTGTTTATATATTCAGAATCCAGTGACCAGAGATGAAGTTCGTTCATAACGGGTTCAAGATCACCCTGTTCATATATTTTATTGAGGTAGGCCGTAATCTCTTTTTGGGGCGCAGTGGGTCCGGGACAATTATTCATAATCTGATACTAACAGATGAAAGGCCTATTTTGTTGCCTTTTTGTCTCCTCTTTTTGTCAGATTGTTCTGTCTTTTCTCTCTGAATAGATCAGTGCTCCCATAAGAGCGGTAAAGGGTGCAACCGTTACCAGTCCGAAACTGCCGACCAGTGTCTGAAGTATTTCCGCAGAAACATATGTAATGTTAAATACATTCTCAGGGGGGGTGCCTTGAGCAATGAAAACCATGATCATTGCTGCATATCCGCTGGAATAGGCCAATAGCAGGGTTGTTGTCATTGTTCCCAATACAGCACGGCCTACCCTGAATCCTGAAAGGAGCAGCTCCTTGCGGCTGATTCCCGGATGCCTGTCGACCAGCTCTTTCATACTTGCGGAGATATCCATTGCCAGGTCCATAACGGCACCTGATGCTGCCAGGAAAATTCCAGCCTGGAATATTTTTGTCAGATTTAGATGGGCGTATCCGGAATAGAGAAGAGTTTCACTGAATTTAACAACGGCTCCGTGTATTTTGAAATCCCTGGTAAACAGCATGGACAGTATGGCAGTCAGTACTATTCCGAGAAAACCTCCCAGGAAGGCGGTTAGCCCTTTTTTATTAATACCTGCAATGAGGAATATTATCACTCCTGTTAATACGGCGGTCACAGAAAGGGCCAGTACCACAGGATCCCATCCTCTGAGATACCCCGGTAAAAGAACTTTCCAGATAACTGTGCCTGTAAAGGCGAATGAGAGAAGAGCCTTGAGTCCTGTCCATTGGGCATAGGCCAGGAGGAGGAAGACAAAAAGGCTTAGAAGATATATCTCACTGTCCAGCCGATAATGGTCGTAGGCCACTCCTGTAATAATTTTTCCGGTTTCAGGGTTAATTGTAAGTACCACTAGAGCCGTATCACCTACTTCGAATATCTTATCCATCTCCAGAGTTCCGATTAGAATATTCCCGGCTTCCAAGATCTTTCCTTTGTATTCCTTATTCAGTACTTCCACAGTCACAAGTTGATCTCCCTGCCGGACGAGACCGAACTGTTGTACTCCTGAGTTGTCAGTATTGATAATTCTACCTTTTACTCTTACTGAATTGGGGTAGGCATCTCTCTGGAATTCATTGGGTAGAAAGAAAAGGCCCACAGTCAGAATTAGGGTCAGTATAACGAAAATGATATCTTTTTTATTATCCTTATTAGGAAGGTCCCACATTGTGTTCTCCGTTTAATTTAAAATGAAGATGAGAAAACGGCCCGGAGGCCGTTTTTTAAGTAAGCAGTCTATATACAAAACTTCTCTTGGTAGATGATTACATACCCATGGCTGATTTTATTTTCTGGAAGATGTCCGTATTGTCGTAGTAACCGTGGAACATCTCTTCTCCTGCACCCTTGGCAAAGGTGGCAACAGGAACACCGGTGTGTTTGTAAGACGTCCATGCAAGGCCGGATCTGTTGTTCTGGATATGAGTCAGCTGCATTGTAACAGGAGTGTATCCACCGTACAGCAGTTTATCTTCTACCGCATTGGTAATCTCTGCTTCTCCCTTTACAGTTCTGTTAAAAGAATTGTTCAGCAATTTCATTTCATAGTCGCTGAGATCAGAGAGTCCGAAGAAAGACTGGATATCTCTCATAAGTCCGTCAATTTCAGTATTGCCTGCTTCCAGATAGGGAGTCAGCAGATATTCATCAAAGTACTCGTAAGAGTGCTGCTGGCTGCTGATGTTCTCAAAGGAAGTCTCATAACCGGTACCGGCAAATCCCAGAGTGAGTCCTCCGGTCTCGTGGTCACCTGTAACAACGATAAGAGTCTCATCCGGGTGTTTATTGTAGAACTCAATTGCCCTATCAATGGAGTCGGCGAATGCCAGAGTATCCATGATGGAGGAAGCACCGTCATTAGCATGACAGGCCCAGTCAATTTTCCCGGATTCGACCATCATGAAAAACCCTTCTTCATTATCAAGAAGGTCAATTCCTTTCTGTGTGAACTCTGCCAGGGAGATACTTTCCTCTTTTCTATCTATTTCATAATCCAGTGCATCACTGGCAAACCCGTAGTTGTAGGCATAAACTTTTTGGGTCCCTGCTGTCACAGCATCCATTTCGGGTCTGTTCTCAGCAATAGTCCATCCTGCAGTTTTCATCAGATCATGAACATTCTGTGCTCCCTCGGGAGTTTTACTAATTCTAAAGCGTCCGCCGCCAAAGTAGTCAACTTCTGAGTTTACTGCTTCCACTCCGATATCATAATAATTGTTACGGCTGGGCTGGTGAGCGTAGAAGGCAGCAGGTGTGGCATGATCCAGATCTACTGAAGAGACAATACCTACCTTTTTACCATTCTCTTTGGCCATTTCAGCCAGAGTTTTATAGGCTTGTGACTTTTCAGGATTCATGGAGATAACTCCGATAGCTGTCTTACTTCCTGTAGCCATGGCAGTTGCTGCGGCAGCAGAACCTGTGATGAATCTGTCATAGGCGTATGTTGTTGTCATTCCCTGTGCAGGAAACTGGCTGAAATTCAGCAGTCTCTGATTTGCACTTTTTCCATCTTTGGCACTGAGGTAGGCTTCTGCCGCACTGACCTGGGGCATTGCCATTCCGTCTCCAATAAACAGAAAAACATATTTTGCCTGTCCGGCTGCCTGTTCAGCGGCTTTCTGTACACCCTCTTTCTGTCCGCCGGCAAAAGCCAGGGCTCCTGTGAGTAAAATCAGGATTAATGATAATCCCTTTTTCAGATAATTTTTCATAATAACTCCTCTATCGTATAAACAATTTTCTATTCAAGGATGGAGAGGGAAAGTTAGGGGATTGTTTGTATCCTGTTATTAAAAAGCTAATTGATATACGACAGTTTATATATGAATTGAGTTATCTGGAAATATTTGGAGGCAGACTATTGACCTTTTTTTGTACCGGGTGTATAGATATATTGTTATCGATAAAAGTATATCTAATATGCCAAGGAGATTGTAATGGCAGTAATGAATTTTTCAATTCCCAGAAATATCGTTTACGGAGAGGGTTCAATGGAAACACTGGCCACTCTGACCGGAAAAAAAGCAGCACTGGTTACCGGTGGAAGTTCCATGAAGAAATTCGGATTCCTGGATCAGGCTGATAAATATCTTAAAGACGCAGGAATGGAGACAATCGTCATTGACGGTGTTGAACCCAACCCTTCTGTGAAAACTGTAAAAAGAGGCGCTGCTGAAATGGCCGCCTTCCAGCCCGACTGGATCGTTGCAATCGGTGGAGGTTCCGCTCTGGATGCAGCCAAAGTAATGTGGTGTTTCTACGAGCATCCCGAACTCAGCTTTGAAGACATCATCGAACCCGGCTCCATGCCCGGACTCAGAAACAAGGCTAAGTTTGTCGCCATCCCCTCAACCAGTGGCACAGCCTCTGAAATTACAGCTTTTTCTGTAATCACAGATACAGATAATCATATTAAATATCCCATTGTTGCGGGCGATATGGTTCCCGACATTGCAATCCTTGATCCTGCTCTTCCTGCAACAATGCCCGCACATATCACTGCAAACACAGGTATGGACGTTATGGCTCATGCCGTAGAAGCGGTTGCCTCTATAGCGGCAACCTGTTTTACAGACCCCTATGCCATGGAAGCTATCAAGCTGGTACTGGCTAATCTGGAAACTGCCTACAAGAATGGTGATGACATGGATGCCCGCTACAATATGCACAATGCTTCTTCACTGGCCGGAATGGCTTTTACAAATGCTTCTCTTGGACTGGTTCACTCTCTTGCCCACAAAATTGGTGGTGAGTTCGGTGTCACCCACGGGCTGGCCAATGCAATCATGCTTCCCTATATCATCGACTTCAATAGAAAGTCTTCTGACAAGTATGACAAGGTCGAAAAGAATATCGGAGTTAAGGACCTGGCTGAAGAGATCAGAGGCCTGAATAAAACTTTAGGTATTCCCGCAACTTTTCAGGACTGTGATGAAGTTGATTTCAATGAAGACAAGTTCAAAGAAGTTCTGGATAGAATGAGCAGGAATGCCCACGGAGACCCCTGTACTCTGACTAACCCCGGAGCACCCACAATAGCCGATGTTAAGGCAATCTATGAGGCTTCCTACTACGGAAGAAGCATGAAATAAATCTGGTATAAAGAAGAGGTATTCCTCCTCCTCCTTTTATATAAAATACTGATTAGGGCCGTGTCCTCTTCGAAAGAAGCGGGGCATGGTCTTTTTTGTTTATAAGCCCTTATTCAGACTCTTTTTTCTCAAGATAGTAATCGTAGTCCCCTTCAAAGACTTTCATGTTTCCATGATCAATCTCGAAGACCCTGTTTGCCAGATGTTTTAAGAAGTAACGGTCATGGCTTACGATAATTACAGTTCCCTCAAAGGCCTTCAGGGCTTCCAGCAGTACTTCACGGCTGGCAATATCCAGGTGGTTTGTGGGCTCATCGAGCATCAGGAAGTTGATGGGTCTGGCCAGGAGAGAAGCCAGCATTACACGGCTTTTCTCTCCCCCCGAAAGGATTCCGATCTTCTTATCCACATCATCACCTGAAAACTGAAAGGTTCCCAGAAGATTCATTATGCCCCCCCTGGATTCTCGGGGGAGGAGGGCTGCCAACTCTTCAAAAACTGTGTTACCCTCATGCAGGCTGTCACCGGAATACTGGGAAAAATAACCCGCATTCACACTGGCTCCTATCTCGGATGTTCCCTCTGTAGGTTCAGTCAGATCATCAAGTACTTTCAACAGGGTGGACTTACCGGCGCCGTTGACTCCGGTAAGGGCAATCTTGTTACCCCTCTCCACAACTCCGGTAATTCCACTGAATACAGGATGAACATTTCCATCTTCCAGGGGCCACTCCTTGGCAAGTCCTTCCATCCTTACAACCACATCACCGCTTCTGGGGCAGGTCGGGAAATTGAATTTCATTACTTTCGGGTCCGGTGGAACAACCACTCTCTCCATCTTTTCCAGCATCTTTACCCGGGACTGTACCTGGGCGGCATGGGAGGCTCTAGCTGCAAAGCGGGCAATGAATTCCTCTTCCTTGGCAAGCATGGCCTGCTGCCGTCTCTGGGCTGAAACAAGCTGCTCCCGGCGTATGGCTCGCTCTGTGAGATAGAAGTCATAGTTTCCACTATAGGTTTGTATGGTCTCCCCCGCAGCCTCAATGGTTCTGCCGCAGATGCGAGTCATAAACTCTCTGTCATGGCTTGTCATCATCAAGGCGCCTTTGAAAGATTTAAGCCACTCCTCCAGCCAGACAATGGATTCAATATCAAGGTGGTTTGTAGGCTCATCCATTAAAAGAACATCGGGGTTAAGCAGAAGAATCCTGGCCAGGGCAATTCGCATTTTCCATCCACCGCTGAAGCTCTCAATACTCTGACCCTGCCGGCTTTCGGGAATTCCCAGTCCGTCCAGTATGGCCTTTGCATTGGATTCAAGCTCATAACCTCCCAGGTTCTGATACTCCATCTGCACTTCGCCGTATATCATCATGAACTTTTCCATGGCGTCATCACTCATCTTCTCCATGGCATCGGCATCGCCCATGGTGTGTTCCATCTCCTCCATCTTCAGGCTCAGTTCATGAGCCTTTCCGGCTCCCGCCATGACTTCTTCAAGAGCACTCTTACCTGCAGACTCTCCCACATCCTGAGAGAAGTAACCCACAATGACGCCCGGGTCTACATTGATGCTGCCCTCATCGGCATGCTCCTCCCCTGTGATCAGACGGAAGATAGTTGTTTTTCCCGATCCGTTTGGACCTACAAGTCCGATTCTGTCCTGGGGACGGATAAGAAAGGAGGAATCTCTGAAGATAATACGATCGCCGTAAGCGATTCTGATTCCTGATAAATTGACCATAAAATGAGGGCTCCTGTTAGAAAAATGAAACTGTGGGATTCTATCATAATTCTTCTTTTGGGAAAAACCCTTAAACCCGGCCAAAGCGGGATATTGGGATTCCGAAGCCGAATATTAAGCTCAAGATAAGATTGTGCTTTGAAACAAAAATAATTCAAAAATAAAAAAAACTTGACTATTATCAATAGTGATAATATTATCATAGATGATAATGGAGAGAGTATGAACACCAAAAAGAGAGCTGATCTGGTACTTCACCCTGTACGCTTACGAATAATCTCATTGTTGAGTGCCCTTGAGCTCACAGCTGGGCAGATTGCCGCTAAGCTTCCTGATGTCCCTCAGGCAACCCTTTACAGACATCTCAAGTCTCTGGAGAATGCTTCTCTTATCAATGTTGTCGATTCTCACCCCGTCAGAGGTACGGTGGAAAAAATTTATGGTCTCCGTGACTCAGCAGCAGTAAATTTTGATCAAGATGATGCTGGTAAATTTTCCCGGGAGGATCATCAAAAGTATTTTTCTGCATTCCTGGGAAGTTTATTCAACAGTTTTATGAATATCGTAAATTCTCTGGATGAGCATCCTGAGCTCCTGGGCCGCCTGGGCTACCGTACAAGAGCTGTAGAGATTCCAGCAGGTCAACTGGCAGATTTTCAAAAGGATTATCTGGCTCTCCTGGAAAAATACGGTTCCTCCGAAGAGGGGATCAAAGAGCGCTATCTACTATCAACAGTGATCGTACCGGAGGTCAACTATGAATCTTAATGTGAATTATTCCCATTTAATCATGCTTACTGTTCTGGGGCTATTGGGTGGAATCGCTATTTTTCCATACAGTACAGCTTTAAAACCTGAGATGACACTGACAACAAAGATGATTACTCTATCAGTCGTTCAATCACTTATCACAATGATATTTGTTGTCTGGATCGGCCTGAAAGCAGCAAGTGTTCTGGGGCTGAGAATTTATTCTCCTCCCGGGAGAATCTGGATTGCTGTGACAGCAGGTCTCTTTGCCGGATTCTTGATTCTAGTTCTTGATAAGTTTGTTTTTGCTCCCCATCTGCCTGAAGCATTTACTGGAATCTCTGAAAATATATCACTCTGGAAACGCTTCCTGGCCTGTTTTTATGGAGGCATTACCGAAGAGCTTCTGATGAGATGGTTCCTCCTTTCAGGAATCTTCTGGCTGCTTAGCAGATTCTGGACAAATGGAGATGGAACGGCAGCTGCAGGAGCCTTCTGGGTAGCCAATATAATTGCAGCTCTCCTATTCGGCCTTGGTCATCTACCGGCTACTGCTGCTTTGGCTAAGCTTTCACCCTTACTTATTTCACGGGCCCTGATATTGAATGGTGCAGGTGGAATCATCTTTGGTGTTATTTTCTGGAAGTATGGTCTGTTTGCTGCGATGGTTTCTCATTTCTCTGCAGATATAGTCCTTCATGTAATAAGCAGCCTGGTGCAGACTAAACAATGAATGGAATATATGCTATATTAAATATATGAAAAACTGTCTGGATTGCAGCGATAAGAGCTGCCGGAAGAACGGAGCCGACTGCTTCGGCCTTAAAGAGAAGAGTCTTGATGTCTATTCTCAAGGGTCTAATCTGACCATTGTGAAAAGCAGCAGTACCCTTGTGGATAACGGTAGGGCCGGAGAACTGTCCCGCTTTCAGGAGGTAGTTGAGTTCTGTCAGCTTCAGGGCTATAAGAATATTGGTCTGGCTTACTGCTTCGGCCTTGAATCTCTGGCCCAGGATATCCGCAGCAAGATGAATGGCGCCGGATTGAATCTGGTACCCGCCCGATGTTCCATGGGGGGAGTCAAAGAGAGTGATATCAACCCTGAAAAGAGCAATGAGGTCTACTCCTGTAATCCTGCCGGACAGGCTGAGTTTTTAAACAGAAATGCCGACTTTGTGATAGAAGTGGGTTTATGCCTTGGTCATGATGTGATCTTTCATCAACAGCTGAAAGTTCCCTTCACTGTACAGCTGGTTAAGGACCGGGTCTATGCCCATTGTCCTCTGGAAGGGATTAAGAATTACAGCTGAATGATGGCATCCAGAGCGAAATTGACCTTAATCATGGGCCTGCCATAGACATTCGCTTATTTCCATCTCTGTAAACTCAGCCTTGAAAGAGGATTCAAGGGGGCTGCAGGCATAGATTCCAAAGGAAGCTTCCTTTTCAGTGGGGAGGGGAGGGTTTGCTTTTCCCATGGCCTTTGTTGTTTCTCCCAGAACATGAAGGTGAAAGACCCTCATCTGTCTATAATCTTTTCCATCTGTTGAAGATTCTATCAGAAAGTCGGGTCCCCGACGGCTTAGTCTGTAGTACCAGTAAGAGGGTGTGCTGATATCTGTTGTGGCCCAGTCGGAATAGCCCATGTTTGTGACTACAGAACCCAGGCGGGAGAAGCTCTCATTTTCATATTCTATAGAGGCTTTAAACCAGTTTTCACTGTCCAGGTAGATTATTACACCGCATTGATCAAAGCGGTTTTTGTAATTGAAGTCCACTTTGCAGCTGAATGTGAAGTTTTCCTTTGTTTCTGTCTGGAGCATGGGGGCATTGTCATTTTGAAAACCGTAGAAGCTTCTCTGCCAGAGATCGGTTCCGGGATCGGTCTCTATAATGACTTTATCACCGATGATTATGTTGAGTTTTGGCTCACTCTTCCAGTCAGAAATTTCCAGGAAAGAGTTCATATTATCTCCTTTTACTAACTTTTCTGTTTTTCAAGATTCTCAATTTCTTCTTTTAATAATACCATGGCTGCAATTCTGAAGCATCCACCTTTTAAAAGATGCCGTTTCAGATTCCTTTGTATACTGGTTTTCTGAGGACATTGATCAGTATCCCAGGAGCTTGTTCCCAGAATGAATCCTATTCCCTCCACATCCATACTTCTTACAGGATATAGATGGACTGCCTGTTTCAGGAGGAGCAGATTGGCTCCTTCGGGATATATTTTTTCCAGATCGGGTGAGAATATCCAGGAACAGCATTGAAACCCTTTGATCTCCATTTCGGGATATAGTTCTTCGAAAAAATCCAGGGCCATTTGGAATGAATCTCTTACCAGATGCAGAGTTAAACCACCGCCTCCGGGTATATGCATATCCAGAACCTTGTCCCCTGGTTTAAGAACACAATTCCATTTTTTAAAAGAACTCTTGTCGGCCTCAATTTCTGTTTTTCCATCCACAGATGGGCTTATCCATTTTTCTGTTGTTGGTGATTTAAGCAGAATCCTAAATTCATTATCCATAGGATTCCTGTATCCAAACAGATCAGGTTCTATCTCCTTGAGCATGAATTCAAGTCGGCCGCAGCGGAATAACCTTCCCTGAATAAGATTCTGAAACCAGTAAATGGATTTCTTCATCATTCCCGGATGTTCGTTCAAAAAATAGTAATCCTCTGCCTTGGATCCGATCCCTGTACAACTATCTCTGCTGATCCTGTCTGAAATTCCCATCTTCAGATGTACAGCCCGTATTATCGGGACAGTTTCCAGAGAAAGAAGCAGATAGAATAAAGGAGCCGAATCTTTCATTTGAATAACAGGGTCGGGCCAGTTTCTGAACAGTCTGGCATCATACTGCTCAATGTTGTTAAGCAGCAGTTCAACGGCATAGCGATAAACCGTAAAGAGCTTCCTGTTATTTTTAATCATCATGACGGCTGAATGCAGTCCTGGAATCCAGTCTTTAGATATGCCCGCCAGATGGCAGGCTTTATAAAAAACCTCAGAATCCGAGTCTATGAGGCAGACAGATCTTTCCTGCTGTTTTATCAGGGAAAAATCAGGGCGGAAGGAGCTGTTCAGGCTGTCCTGGAATATCTCGTTAAAGGCGCTTTCTATTTCAGTCATAGAAGCCAGCTGTTTCTTTGACAGATAGTTTTATACCCTGGTTCCTGAATCCATAATTTTGAGGAATCTCATTTAGAAGATAGGGGACATCCAGATCGTAATAGCTTATCACGGGGGAGGCGGCAGTTAAGTGAAGAGCCGCTGATATACCTATAGGGCTCTCCATCATGCATCCCATCATGCATTCCAGACCCTCTGATTCTGCCAGGTTGAGAATCCTTTTTGCCTGACTTATCCCTCCACATTTAAGGAGTTTTACATTAATTATATCTGCCCCTTCACAATCAATGATTCTCTTTGCGTCGTCCAGGGTGAATACTGATTCATCAGCAGCAAGAGGGCAGTTTATCCTTTTTCTTATATAGGCCATTCCTTTCAGGTCTTTCGCCGTCAGCGGCTGTTCAAGGAGGTCTATGGAGAGCTTCTCCTTTTCACAGCGATCCATAAATGTCAGGCTGTCTTCAATACTCCAACCCTGATTAGCATCTATTCTGAGATTGCATCCCACAGCATGTGATATTTTCCTGAATCGGTTCAGATCGTCTTCCAGTGAACCTCCCAGCTTGATCTTCAATGTCTGAAAGCCTTCAGCCTCAGCTTTTCGGGAATCTAAAACCATCTGATCAGCATTGTTCAGTGATATTGTCAGATCAGAGATGATGCTGCCTGATTTTCCACCAAGATAAGCGTAAAGAGGAAGTCCTGCCGCTCTGCTGTACAGGTCATGAAGAGCCATGTCCATTGCTCCCTTAGGGCCGGGACCTGTTTCAGTTAATTGCTGTAGCAGATCAAGCTCTTCCTCTGCACTATTTAGCGGTCGGTTAAGAAATCTTCCAAATAGGCTTTGTATTCCTTTTATAATGGATTCTCTGTCTTCTCCGGTTATTGCCTTCAAAGGAGCTGCAGCTCCTACAGCATGTATTCCATCATCTGTCTCTAAGATGAGATGGATTGCTTCAATACAATCCACTCTCCGCAGAGAGGTTATGAATGGAACTTTGAGAGGAAATGATTTTTCTTCTATTCGTATCTGGCTGATGGTCATGATGTTTCCTTATTCGTATTATAAATTATATGCAATATTTCCTTTTTTATGTCAAAATGGAGACATTGGCAGTCTTTCCGATGTCGGTCATTTTCAGGAGCATACATGAAGCTGCAGAGCGGTCTAGTCATTCTAAAAGAATCCCTTCACACCATGTCTACGGGTGAAAAGCAGATAGCCGACTTTATTCTGAAAGAACCGCAGAAGCTTATGGTACTTAATATTTCTGAACTCGCCATTGAATGCGGTGGCAGTCCGGCAGGAATCGTGCGCCTGTGCAAACGACTGAACATGAAGGGATATAAAGAGCTTAAACTTCGTATCGCCATGGATATAAGCCGGGAACAGGACAGGACAAGCAGCAGCTCCACAAGGAAAGATCTCTCTCCTGGTGAACTTCAGTCTACAATTATCGAAAATCATATAGTTGCCCTGCAGAGCATAGAGAGTGTTCTGGACGTAGAGGCACTGCAGGAGGCATCCAGAATTATCCTCAACAGCAGGCGTATTGATATTTATGGCCTGGGAGCCTCTGGTATTGTTGGACAGGATCTTTATCAGAAACTCTGCCGTATTGGACTGAGTGTATCTTATGTAGGGGATTCTCATATGCAGATAACCTCTGCCTGCTCTCTTAGTGAAAGAGACTGTTTTCTTGCCATTTCCTATTCAGGAGAAACAAGAGAAGTTATTAAAGCGGTTCAGGAGGCTGTAAAAAACGGAGTTCCCTCAATCTCATTGACCCGTTATGGGGCAAATACCCTTGAGGAACTCTGCAGCATCAACCTTTTTACACCGATGAATGAATCCCTTATCAGGGAAGCCGCTATGACTTCCCGTATTGCACAGCTCACAGTAATTGATATTTTGTTTTCAATGATCAGTTCTGCCGATCCCGGCCGTTTTCAGGATAACCTGGATACCACAAGACAGGCTCTTCTGGATGAAAGATTCTGAAATTGGTTCTCTTTCATCCTTCCTCTATTTAATAGCTCCTGCAGATAATCCCCTGATTATATATCTCTGGAACAGGACAACAATCAGAACAGGAGGAATAATGGCAAGAATCGTGGCTGCGGACATGAGATCCCAGTGCACATAGTATTGCCCTATAAATTCTGTCATGGTCACGGTCAAGGGCTTCGACTTGAGGGTATAGGTCAATACAAGAGGAGCCGCAAACATGTTCCATGTATGTAAAAAAGATATTATCGTTACGGCAATAAGCCCCGGTTTTACCATCTGCAGGCTTATACGGAAAAGAGTCTGTAAATGTGTGCATCCGTCGATTCTGGCTGCATCTTCAACTTCCTGGGGAACCGATTCAAAATAGCCCTTCATAAACCAGGTTTCAAAGGGTAGCCGGAATGTAAAAGAGAGAAGGATCAGTCCCCCTTTTGTATCAAGAAGTCCCAGATAACTGAACTGGCTGAAAAGTCCAATCAACACCGGCCAACCAGGAAGGGCAATGATCCCTATAATAGCCAGGAAGAATAAATTCTTTCCCGGAAAATCCAGTCTTGAAAAGGCATAGCCCAGCAAGGGAGCAAAGAACATGACCATCAATGTTGTAGAGATAGAGATATACAGGGAATTATAGATTCCGGTTCTAAACAGTGTGGCCGCACTGATTCCACCACCGCCTCTGAATCCCTCTCCTGATATAAGTACTTTGTCATAGGCCTGCAGTGTCGGTTCTTTCGGTATCCAGTGTGGGGGGACAGAATAGAGTTCTGTTCTTGGAGATATGGATGAAATGACAATCCAGAGGATTGGTGCCAGAGTCCAGAAGAGTATAAACAATATCAGAAAATAGAGGAGAATCTGAAATGGGAGTTTTTTCTTTTTCATCACTTATCCTCCTTCAGGCTCATTCTTATGTACACAAAGGTCAGAGAAAAAAGGAATAGTCCCACCAGGTAAGCCATGGCTGAACCTCTGCCGAAGCGCCCCATCTCAAATGTCATTTGGTAGTTGTAAATCATCGGAGTCTTGGTGGCTTCATCAAATTCCATAAGTGCATAGATTCCGTCAAATACGGAAAAAGAGGCAATCAGGGTCAGGACTACAGCAATAACGCTGATCCTTTTCATAGACCCGAGGGTTATATAGAAAAACCGGCGGATTGCACCAGCCCCATCCACCTTGGCTGCCTCATATAACTGAAGGGGGATGGATTGTAACACTCCCAGGAATAGAATTGTAACAAAGGGAACATAACGCCAAACAAATATGAATACCGCAATATTCAGAGCCACAGTCGGATTTGTGAGCCAGAAATGGTATTCATCTATTATTCCTAATTGGTAAAGCAGACCGTTAAAGGCTCCATATTCTCCATTGAAAATCCATTTCCATAGATGTCCGTTTACTACAGGAGGGATGGCCCAGGGTATGATGATTGCAGCCCTCAGGAAGCCTCTCATAGGGAATTCCTGACTGAGAACCTGAGCAAAAAGCATAGCCACAGCTAGAACCGAAGTAGTCGATACAATCATAAAATATATGACTCTGATTACGGCATTTTGAAAAGATGAATCCTTTAATATGTATATATAGTTTTCAATACCATTAAAGTGGATTTTATTAGGCATTTTAATGTTGTACTTCATAAAGCTGAACCGGAGAGAGTAAATTGCCGGAATATAGGCAAAGGCCAGAAGCAATATCATTGATGGTATAAGTATTGTGAAAGCCAGATGGGTTTTATTGTCCATCCATCGGGATATTTTATTCTGCAAATTATGACCTCTCTTCGTTCAGCTTTAAAAAACCGGACCCTGAGGCCCGGTAATATAGTTCAGTATAAAATATTTATTATTCGTATTCTTTTTTCAGTTCCTGCTGGAACGCTGCAAGGTCATCAATGGCCTGTTCAGCACTGATTTCCTTACGGGCTACACTGATCATAACCTCTTTCAATTCTGTTTCAAACTCGGCAAACCAGGGTGTGTTATAAGGAAGGGGTACAAGGTATTTTGCCTGTTCAGACATAACTTCCCAGCCTTCGATCTGACCGCTGTTGCCAAGGTCTTCAAAGAGACTTATCAGAGCGGGGAACATACCGTTCGCTTCATATCCGAATTTCTGAACCTCTTCAGAAATCAGGAACTCAATCAACATGCGGGATGCTTTGGGATATTTTGTATAAGCGGATATACCGAGACCTGCCGGCAGACTCCATGTATAGTGCTGATCAGGCTGGAGAAGATAATCCGCATTGGGAGCAATTGTTGATTTTTCGGGATTATTTGCAATTGCCAGAGATCCCTGCCAAGCCTGATGAAAGGCTGCCTGTCCTGCCCAGAATGATGGATGAGCGTTGGGGGATGTCAGTCTTTCTGGTGAGATGAGTCCTTCTTCAAAATAGCGCATCAGCTGAATGAATGCACCGTATCCGGGATCGGAAGGATCGTTGAATGTTGGATTACCGTCGGCATCAAAAAGGGTACTTCCCTGAGATAAGGCCATAAGGTACCATGACCAGTGGCGTACTGCAAAAGCAAGGGGATACTCCATAATCCCTTCAGATTTCAGCTTGAGAGCTGCATCCTCAAAATCATCCCATGACTTAATATCTGAGCCGTTTAATCCTATTTTTTTAAGAGCAGCTTTATCGTAATCGATCATAACCATCTGCTGGTACATGGGTACACAATAAGTCTCTCCATCTATCTGGAAAAACTGCTGGCCAATAACGCTGTCAAATATGCTCTGATCAATATAGTCGTTTAAGGGTTTCAAAATCCCTGCATGTCCGAAAACACCGAAGTTGCTCACACCTGTAAAAATGACATCTGCAGGGCTGGCTTTTCCGGCCGCCGCTGTCATTACTTTATTTCGAAGATCCGTTTCCTTCAGAGATGATACTTCCACTTTGATGCCTGTTTCGGCTTCAAATTTATCAAGCAGTTCCTGAGAGGGAGCACCCCAGCTGGCTGTCAGATAAACCAGTTTCTCGGGAGTGGCTTCTTCCTGTTCTCCTTTGGCGAATGCCAGGCAGGGGAGAATGGTGACCATTAAAAATAGAACGAGTATTTTTTTCATGAAATTCCTCCATTATTCTCTTGAGTATACGACCCATCATTTTTTCAGTCAATAAAATTATTTTCAACAATAGCTCTCTTTGCTGAAAAATATTTTTAATTGTGTTTTGACAAGATTTCAGAGGAGGATCATAATACAGTTATGAATAAAGAATACATTTGTGTAGGAATAATGTCGGGTACTTCCGTTGATGGAGTGGATACCGGATTGTTCAAAATCCAATTCCGGCAGGGAATTCCCAATATTAAGATGATTCATGCTGAAACCTATCCTATAGATAAACCCCTTCGTGATGAAATCATTCTTCAGATGGCAGGAGTAAAGAATGCCCTTCATCGGCTGACTCTCCTTAATATGCGTCTGGGAGAACTTTACGGAGACTGTGTGAATCGGCTTTTAGTTCAAACAGGGATAAAAGCCGCAGATGTCACTGTCATTGGATCCCATGGTCAGACTATGTTCCATATCGGTAAAAAGGAAGAATTCTGTTCGCAGAATGTAAACGGTACTCTGCAGATCGGAGAAGGATCAATCATTGCTCAGAGAACTGCAATTCCCACAGTCAGTGATTTCAGACCGGCTGATATGGCTGCCGGTGGGGAAGGAGCACCTTTTGTACCTTTTCTGGACCGTATACTGGCAGATAAATATGAAGGAACTTCCGCTTTTCAGAACATAGGGGGGATCGGCAACGTAAGTTTTGTCAGTAATGACAGTATTCTTGCCTTCGATACCGGTCCGGGAAACATGATTCTGGATCAGCTTGTTGAGCATCATAGCAATGGAGAAAAGCATTATGATAAGGATGGGGAGATTGCCCTGACAGGGACTGTTATTCCTTCACTTCTGGAAGAGTGGATGAATCACCCTTATCTTAGGGAGAGCCCTCCAAAAACAACAGGACGAGAGCTCTTCGGTACTCGTTTCTTCGAAGATTATCCGTTGGATAATTCTCTGGATTTTAAAGATGTTCTTCATACGGCAGCCGTATTTACTGGAAAGACTATTGCAGGAAGTTATAGGAGTTACCTCTCTGAATTGCCTGGTACAGTCGTAGTCAGTGGAGGCGGGGTACATAATCCTATCATTATGAGCACCCTTCGAGCGGAGCTTCCTGAATGCAAAATAATCAGTGGTGATGATGACGGAATCAGTAGTGATTTTAAAGAGGCCGCAGCTTTTGCTCTTTTGGGTCTCTATTATATGCTGGATATTCCCGGAAATGAACCACAGGCAACAGGAGCTGCTTCTCCAGTTATTTTAGGAAAACTCTCCAAACCATTACCGGCCGGGTTGTGAAAATGACTGATCCCGATCGTCTGATAGATGAGGCATTGCAGAACAAGTACTTTCCAGGAATTGCTGTACAAGTTGAAGAAAAAGGTAAACTTATTTATAGGAGAGTCAGTGGTCTCGCCTCTGAGCTGGATGGAGTTGAACCCCTTCGTGAAAAATCGATTTTCGGGTTGGCTTCTCTGAGTAAGGCACTGGCTACTGCACCTGTTCTACTGCATCTTCTTGCATCAGAAGGAATTTCTACCAGGGAAGCTCTTGGTTATTTCCTCCCCGGCTGTAACAGTAAGCAGGCTGTACTTTCTCTACATAATATTCTTCTTCATATATCAGGTCTTCCTCCTGTACCGGAAATGTTCAAACTGTTTCCTTCAGGTGATTTGTGCGACAGGGAAAAGGCCGTATCCCATCTTTTTTCCTTAAACCCGGCCTTGCCTCAGGGGAGGGAGATGGTTTATAGCTGTACAGGTTATATTCTGCTTGGACTGGTAGCGGAATCTATCGGGAATGACAGTTTGGATAATCTTTTTAAGAGTATCATCCTTGATGCTGGAGGTCTGAAGGATCTCATGTATAATCCGGGTGATGACAACAGGCTGTGCTGCGTAACAGAGGAATATGACCCCTGGCGGAAGCGATGGATTAAAGGTGAAGTTCATGATGAAAATGCCTGGACTATGCAGGGAGTTTCAGGTAATGCCGGGCTTTTCGGTACCCTTGATTCAGTATCTTCCCTGATGGAACTGTATCGTAGCGGAGGAATTCTCAATTCAAGTCGAATCCTGAGAGAAGAAGATGCCGTATCTATGACTGTCCGGGGGAATCCTCCTGGATCTGGTCTTCCCAGAGCCTATGGTTTTGGCTGTTATGATCCTGATTTTTTCACAGGACCGGGGTTTTCAGAGAAATCATACGGTCATACCGGGTTTACAGGAACAAGTGTATGGATTGATCCGGAACGGGATCTGAAATTTGTACTACTTACAAATCGAGTTCATTATGGAAGAGATAATACAGCAGAAAATATTAAAGAGTTTAGAAAGGATTTTCACCATCTATTTCTTTAAAACCAGGCCTATCTTCCCCTCATTTTCTTCAAGAAGAGCAACTGCATTATCCTTATCAGTTCCCAGTAACTGCATGACGATTGCTGTCTTTACGTGATGTCCTGAGGTTTCGAATACTTTCCCGGCTTCCTCGGGGCTGCATCCTGTTGCCATTAGGATAAGCCGTTTGGCTCTGAGGATCAATTTCTGATTAACAGGTTTCAAATCCACCATCAGGTTGTTATAAACCTTGCCCATCAGAATCATGGAGCTGGTTGTTATCATATTCAGAACAAGCTTTTGAGCAGTTCCTGACTTCATTCTTGTTGAACCTGTGACTATTTCAGGTCCTACATCCATAAATACCGGATAGTCTGCATGGTTAAAAATCAGAGATCCTTTATTGCATCCCAGAGCTCCAACAGCAGCTCCGATGGATTGAGCATACTTCATGGCTCCAATAACAAAAGGGGCCTGACCGCTTGCTGTGATACCTATAAGTATATCATCTGCAGTAAATCCACGGTCCAGAAGTGTCTGTTTCCCCTGATTCTCATCATCTTCAGCCCATTCCACAGATCTTGTCAGTGCCTCTTGTCCACCGGCAATTATGCCCTGAACCATTTCGGGATCGCTGCCGTATGTAGGCGGGCATTCTGAAGCATCTAATACCCCCAGGCGGCCGGATGTGCCTGCTCCGATGTAAAAAAGGCGGCCTCCCTTCTTAAATTGTTCTACTACTCTATCAACTAAAGGGCTTATCTGAGGGAGAGCCTTCTCCACGGCAAGGGGTACCTTTTTATCTTCATTGATTATTATTTCGAGTATTTCATGGCTATTCTTTGTATCAATGCCCAATGAGGCGGGATTGGCCTGTTCAGTAACAAGTTCTGATAAATTATCCATTTTTTTCCTCTGAATTTAATTAAAAATATTTTCATTCATGTGTCTCTAGAATAAAATTTATTTTCATATATGACAAGTTTATTCTTTTTGTTCTATTTTATTCTGCCACTAAGTCCTTTGGTCTATGGAATTTCCCATATTAATAGAGTACTGTGACTGGAATTATTTTATAGATATGGATTTAAGGCCTCTCGGCCTCAAGAATAAAACACCAGGATCGTAAATTGGTCCTGGTAGAATGGAGAAACGCATTGCCTCATAGAAATAATAGTTTTAACAAGAATCTTAGAAATATAGCCATCATTGCCCATGTAGACCATGGAAAAACAACTCTGGTGGACTCTATGTTCAAACAGTCCGGTACCTTCCGTGAAGGACAGGAAACAGAAGAACGTCTGATGGACAATATGGACCTGGAACGGGAACGCGGAATCACTATCGCTGCCAAGAACTGTTCCATCGACTGGAAGGGTATAAAAGTAAATATCCTTGATACCCCCGGACATGCCGACTTTGGAGGTGAGGTGGAAAGAGCCCTCTCCATGGTAGACGGTGTAGTTCTCCTGGTAGATGCCTCAGAAGGTCCCCTGCCTCAGACTCGTTTTGTTCTCTCCAAGGCTTTGGAGGCAGGTCTTTCAGTTATTGTAGTTATCAATAAAATCGACCGTCCCGATGCACGTCCCAAAGAGGTTTTAAGTGAAGTATACGACCTTCTGATCGACCTGGATGCCCACGATGATCAGCTTGAATGTCCCGTACTTTTTGCCGATGGACGTTCCGGGATTGCCAAGAAAAATTTTGAAGACGAAGCAGATAACCTTCATGTTCTGATGGACACCATCATTGAAGAAGTTTCTCCTCCCGCTTATAACGATGCAGAACCCTTTCAGATGCTGGTAACAGACCTGTCTTACTCCGACTACCTGGGACGCCTGGCAATCGGTAAGGTCGTTCATGGTCATGTTAAATCCAGAGACTCCTTGGTCTGTATCACAGAAGAGGCAAAGCAGGTTCCTCTGAATGTGTCAAAAATCCAGGTATACAATGGTCCCTCACTGGTAGAAACAGACAATGCCAGTCCTGGAGACATCATTGTACTTGCAGGTATCGACGATGTTCATATTGGAGATACCATCTGCACCCGTGAGGCTCCCAAGGCTCTGAAACGGATCACAGTCGATGAACCTACCGTTTCAATGCGCTTCTCACCCAATACCTCTCCCACCATGGGAACCGAGGGTAAGTTTGTTCAGTCCAGTAAAATCCGAGAGCGTCTCGAAAAAGAGACTATGCTCAATGTATCCATCAAGGTGGAAGAGTCTATTGATACGGATGGATTTATTGTTAAAGGACGTGGTGAGTTCCAGATGGTTATCCTAATCGAGACCATGAGACGAGAAGGCTTTGAGCTTTGTGTCGGACGGCCCGAAGTTCTCTTCCATCATAAAGACGGAAAGGTTCTTGAGCCCATTGAAACTCTCTATGTGGACTGTGAAGAGGTCTATACAGGAGTTGTTACCGAGAAACTCTCCAAGAAGAAAGGCCGGATGGTCAGCTATGTAAACCATGAGCACGGCCGTGTTCGTTTGGAATTTTCAGTTCCTGCAAGAGCACTTATCGGTTACCGTGATGAGTTTTTGACAGATACAAGAGGTACAGGAATTATGAACTCCCTGATCTCCGGTTATGAAGAGTATAGAGGGGACTTTCCGGATCGTACTTTGGGAGCTCTTGTGGCTGACAGAACTGGTGAGGCTGTTCCCTATGCCTTGTTCAATCTGGAACCCAGAGGAACACTTTTTATTCAGCCTGGTGATACCATTTATGAGGGTATGATTGTAGGTGAGCATAACAGAGAAAATGACCTGAATATAAATGCCAGTAAGACCAAAAAGCTTTCCAATGTCCGTGCCTCGGGTAAGGATGATGCGGTTGTACTGACACCCATAATTCCCCTGACTCTGGAACGTGGTATTCAGTTTCTCCGTGAGGATGAGCTGCTGGAAGTAACTCCCAAGTCTATCCGTCTGAGAAAGATTATCCTTTCTGCCTCAGAGCGGAAGATTAGTGGTAAGAAGAACTAATAGTTCCTTGGAATAAGAATAATCATGCCGGCAGAATCTGTAAATCAGATACTGCCGGTTTTTTTTGTCTTTCTTCTTTATAATGTCATGGTCAAGAAAAGTTGTAATTATTTTTGAATCTATAGCGCTGGAATATGCAGAGCCCCGTCCACATGTATGACCGAACCTGTTGAATAGGGGAAGTCTCCCGTTATCAGGCTGGCTGCGGCTTTGCCCAGATCTTCGGGTGTTCCCCAGCGTTTCTGTGGGACTAATCCTTCGGCGATAAGGGCATCATATTTGTCTTTAACGGCTCCTGTCATATCTGTCAGGATAATACCCGGTCTCAGTTCATAGACTCCGATATTCTCATCTGCCAGTCTCCTGGCAAAAAGCTGGGATGCCATGGAGAGTCCAGCTTTTGCTATACAGTACTCAGCTCTGTTGATGGAGACCATTTCAGATGAAACAGAAGTTATAAAAATCAGGCTGCGGAATCCTCTTTCAGAGAGGGGGAGGCTGAGCCAGTATTTTGAGACGGCCTGGCTGAGATGGAATGAACCCTTCAGGTTTGTAGCGATCAGGCGGTCGAAGGACTCCTCTGTCATATCCAGAATGTCTCTTCTCTCTTTGGGGGCCACACCCGCATTATTGACCAGACCGTGAAGATCACCGAAATGGGAGAGGACCTCTGATAAGAGTTTTTCTCTGCTCTTTGCGTTGCTTATATCACCCTGGAAGGCTTCAAAGCGGCCTGCATATCCGGCAGAGGAGGAGGCTTTCCGACATAGTTCCAGACTTTCTTGGGCTGCTTCACTGTTTCCTGCATAGTTCACTGCCACATCGAAGCCTTTTTCGGCCAGTTTGAGGGCGATGCCCCTTCCTATGCCGCGGCTGGAACCTGTGACCAGTATTGTCTTTGCCTGTGAAGCCATAGTATTCTCCTTTCAGCTGGCCCGAAGGGCTTATGGGAATACTTTACTTTGTAGTTGTTGCGTGCAATAATGTCAAGGGTTGTAGGAGGGGAGTCCTGGGTAAAAGAGTAACCGTATATGATATTGCCGAAGAGCTCGGAATCTCTCCCAGCACGGTTTCCCGTGTCCTCAATAACTCCAACCTCATAAGTAATGAACGTTCAGGTCAGATTATGGATACCGCAGAGCGTCTGGGATATGAGAAGCGGCCCATCAAGAAACATATGAGTCGGGTTATCCTGAATCTTCACCTTTTTCTTCCCAAAACAGATAACCATCTGACCCATTTTTTTTACAATATTTCTGAGCTTATCGAGTCCATTCATGAAGGTTTCGGTGAGGTTAAACTGAATATCATCATCCGGGTTAATGATAATAATCTGGAGTTTCTACAGAAGAAGAAAACCGGACAGATAGATGCCTGTATTTTTGCATTTACAAGTCCTTCCACCGAACTTGCTGATGAACTGGACACTCGCTCCATCCCCTTTATTCTCCTGAATCGTCGGGATGAGAATCAGAATTATATAGCCTATGATGTTCCGGAAGGTATGTCACTCCTGGCCCGTTCTGTTTTCTATGCCAGAGGGAAGGACTTAAAGCCCTGCTATCTTGGTTTCGGAAAGCTGCCTGAAGTCTCAAGGGTCAGGTTCGAGGCTTTGAAAGATATGTTTAAGAAAGAGGGTATAGCTTTTGATGAGTCCTCTGTTTTGACTGTGGATGAATTCTCTCAGATTCCACTTCGTGCTGTGGACTGGGTTCTTGAGAATGGCTTCAATGCGGTATTTGCCTTTAATGATCTGGCAGCACTCTCTTTTTATCAGGCTGCCGGGGAACGGGATATCCGTATCCCCGAAGATCTTTCACTCACAGGATTTGATGATTCTCCCATTCAGAACCTGCTGCCCCGCAGGATCGATACGGTAAGGCTCTCTATCCCTGTTCTGGGACAGATGGCCGGCAGCTGGCTTAAGTCGAATATTATTGATAAAGAATCAGATCCCCTCAGGGAGATTCTGCCTATTAAATATATTAGAGGCGGGACAGTTTAGCCTTAATCCTTCTTCAAAGCCTTCAACTCTATAAATGACATATCATGAACCAGTAGGGCGGCATTTTTATAGTCCTCTTTTATCTTCAGCATACCCGATTCATACTCATCATCTTCAATCAGAGTCAGTTGGGATATATCTCTGTTTTGTGCTTCTTCAAGGACCTTCTTCAGATTGAGTTCGCTGACAATTGTTTTTACTCGTATTTTTACTTCGAATCCCTGATCTTTAAAAGATTTCAACAGCTCCTCTGCGCTGATAAATCGATCCTCATCTATGCTTTTGGCTCCGGGAAAGTAGTGATATACCCAATAGTTTTTCATGTATTCAGGGCAGATATTGACCATGGTAAAAAGTCTGCCGGGTTTTAGCATTCTAAATATATTCTTTATTACTGCGGGATGATCTGTAAAATGATGCCAGGCATATTCGTTGCGGATGTAGTCGAGGCTGGAATCGGGAGATATGGAAGAGTCTTCAGCATCGCAGCATATGAAATCTGCATTTATCCCTTTGCTTTGTGAAACCGCAAGCATCTCTTTTGACCTGTCGGCGCCCAGCCATTTTATGGGGGCATCCTTGTAGAATTCACTCTGCACCTTCAGATATTTTCCTGTCCCACAGGCCAGATCAAGAATCTTAAATTTATCTCTGCCTGTTTTAAGCAGCTCTTCTATCTGAGGGTCTACGTCTTTCTGCCGTACTTTGTTGCCGTCATAACGGGAGGCAATCTTTGAATAGTCTGTTTCCATCTGCTTAAAATACTATGGAAGTCTCAATATTTGAAGCCTTTTTTATTCTGTATCTTCAGATTTCCAGGTCGATATTGACAGAAGCTTGTCCCTATGAGATTATATTGCATGCAATAAAAACAGGAGGGCAGCAATGTCTCAGGATAAATATCCCAATCTATTTTCAAAGGGAAAAATTGGAAACAGGACTCTTATTAATCGTTTTATATCACAGGCCATGGAGGGTAATGACGGTGATCCAGGGGGCGTTGTTTCAGAACGTGCTATAGAACGTTATAGAAAACTGGCCGCCGGACACTGGGGTGTTGTCGTTGTTGAGGCTCTTGCGGTGGACTCCTCATCCCTGGCAAGGGTTAACCAGATGGTTCTGAACAGGAAGAATCTTGATGGGTTCAAAACCCTTGTAATAGAGTTTAAGAAGATTGCACCTGATACAATCTTACTATTTCAGCTTACCCATTCGGGTCGTAAAGCAGTAAAGAGTCATTCACAGGCAACTGCACTTTATAATCCTGCAGAGGGAGAGAAACTTCTCTCAACAGATGAAATCGAATTGATCCGAAAGGCGTTTATTGAAGCCAGTATTCTGGCCGAGGAAGCCGGAGCCGATGGTGTCGATTTCAAGATGTGTCATGGATACTTCGGTTGTGAAATGCTTAGACCTGGAAATGTACGGGATGATAAATGGGGCGGCTCCTTTGAAAACCGTACCCATTTTTTAAGAGAGTCACTACCTGAAATTCGCTCCAGTCTTAAGACCAGGGATTTCATCCTGGGGTCCAGAATCTCAGTATACGAAGGTATCCGGGGAGGCTGTGGTACAGCAGGTCCCGATGAGATTATTGAAGATCTTACAGAGATGAAGAAAGTCGTAGAACTGCTGGAAGAGCTTGGAATGGATTATGTAAATATTTCTGCCGGAATTCCCGGAGTGACATCTGAAATCACCAGGCCGACTCCTGCTTCCTCCTATCTTTATCTGCATCAGATGCGCTATGCCGGATGGGCCAAGTCTTTTGTTTCAGATATGACAGTTTTCGGTTCTGCCTACTCCATCCTGAAAGAGGGTGCACTCTCCATGGCGGATGAAAATATCCGTAAGGGCTATACAGACTGTGTGGGCTGGGGACGTCAGTCTTTTGCCGACCCGGCTTTTCCTGAAAAGGTTAAAACTGATGATGAGGTTAATTATTGTACCGCATGCTCGGGCTGCACTAAGCTGATGGTCTCTCAGAAAAATGATGGCTGTATCCTCTTTAATGGCTATTATAAAAATCTATGGAAGAACAGAAGTAAATGAGAAACTCTCCTCGCCCTTCTGAATCCTGGCCCCTCGAATTGGATGGCAGGGAAGTCCTACTTCCTGTTAAGTATTGTCATACTCTGGTTGTGGGCAGCGGTGCCGCCTCTCTCTGCTGTGCCGAAAGGCTTCATGCCCAGGGAGTGGAGGATGTGCTGATCCTTACGGATAACTTTATGGGAGGAACTTCAAGAAATACGGGCTCTGATAAACAGACATATTATAAGCTGGCCGATGCGGGAATCACTCCTGATTCCCCCTATGATATGGCGAAAGCTCTCTCCTTCGGGGGCTGTATGCATGGTGATATCGCCCTCGTTGAGGCTCAGAATTCACTGAACAGTTTTTACCACCTGGTCTCCCTGGGAGTGAACTTTCCCCACAATCCCTTTGGCGGTTATACCGGTTATAAGACCGATCATGATCCTCTTACCCGGGGAGTCTCTCTGGGACCCTATACCTCAAAGGCCATGACCGAGGCTCTGGCTGCTGAAGTGGAACGGAGGGATATTCCGGTCCTCGATCAGAAAGAGGTCCTTCTTGTTCTTACAGAAGATGAGAGGGCCGTGGGAGTACTGGCTCTTGATAAACGCAGAGTTCATGAGGAAAACTTCGGCCTGGAGATATATCTTTCTGAGAATACAGTCCTTGGGGTCGGTGGACCGGGTGGTCTGTTTGAAACGTCTGTGTATCCTCCCATGCATCGCGGAGGAATCGGCATGGCTCTGGAAGCCGGCGCCGAAGCTGTCAATCTGACTGAATCCCAGTTCGGTATGGCATCGTTAAAATTCCGATGGAACCTGTCAGGCAGTTATCAGCAGGTTATTCCCTGTTTTTACTCCACTGATAAAGAGGGGGGAGACAGACAGTATTTTTTAAACGATTATTTTGAATCTATCCAGGCCCTGTGTAAAGCCATATTCTTAAAGGGATATCAGTGGCCCTTTGATCCACAGAAAATTCAGAACGGCGGCTCCTCTCTGATTGATCTCCTTGTTTATATTGAGGGAATTACTAAAGGTCGCAGAGTCTTTATGGATTACCGGATAAATCCTGAGGGGATGGCAGAATCCTTCTCTCTGAAGAGACAGGATTCTTTGGTTTCTGATTATCTGGACTCTTCAGCTGTGGATGGTACAACTCCTTTCAGACGTTTACAGCAGATTAATGCACCTGCTGTTCAGCTCTATAAGGATCATGGTATCGACCTTGAATCTGAAGCCCTGGAGATAGCCGTATGTGCCCAGCATAATAATGGAGGCCTTGCGGGAGATATCTGGTGGGAGTCCACTAATATCAAAAGGCTTTTTCCCATCGGAGAGGTAAACGGCAGTCACGGGATTTACCGCCCCGGAGGGTCTGCTTTGAACTCGGGACAGGTAGGAGCCCTGCGGGCTTCTGCAAAGATTGCCGGCTACTATGGAGCCGAATATTCTAATAAATATGATGAAGAGTTGAAAAAATCCATTCTGACCAGGGTAGCTGAGTGGTATGAGATTATCCATTCACTTCTTGAGCCCGGTGATGGCCCCGATGTCTTTTCCTACAGGAAGGAATTCCAACACAGGATGACCCGATGTGCCGGATTTATCCGATCTTTGGATGCTGTCCATAAAGCTGAAATAGAAGCCGGAACACAGCTTGAAGACTTTACAAACCAGACTCTTAAAAATCGTGAACAGATTCCCTATGCATTAAAAAACAGACAGCTTGCACAGGCTCAGATGTTCTATCTTGCTGCTGTCCGGGCTTATCTTGAAGAGGGAGGGGGCAGCCGAGGTTCCTTTCTTGTACTGGATAAAGGGGGACTGGAGTCTCATCCCTTATTGGGTGAGTCCTGGAGTTTCAAAGAAGAGAAGAAGGAACTCCGTGAATCATTACAGACCCTGAAAATGGATGTTTCCGGGAATATCGGCTCAGACAGAACCCCCTGCCGGGCTCTCCCTTCTGAGGAATTCTGGTTTGAAACCATGTGGAAGGATTACAGGGAAAAGAGAATCTTTTCAGATGATCATAAGAGTGACAAAGAAGGAAATGAAAAATAATTTCTGCCTCTGATATTTATGAATAAGTTGCGGCTCTGATTCAGTTTTCTGATACACCCATAGATAAAAGGGGGGGACTGTTCACAGTTCCTCCACATACTTTTTACATAACTTACAATTATTTTACATCCTAATAACAACCCGCGCTATTAGACTGGCTATAATGATAATCGATAGAGTGGATTATCATATAAAGCTACCCCCTCCTATTTGGTGTAGTGGTTTATACAATTTTAAAAGGAGCTTCTCCGTTGGTTAGGCTCCTTTTCTATTTTGCACCCTGCAGTTCACTGCTGAATCGGTTGTTGTGCATTTCAAAGTAATCCCCTTTATTTTCTATCAGTTGATGATGAGTCCCCTGTTCGACAATCATTCCTTCTTTCATAACAAGTATAAGATCGGCATTTTTAATTGTGCTGAGCCTGTGGGCTATGACAAAACTGGTTCTTCCTTCCATGAGTTTGAGCATAGCTTCCTGAATATGGATCTCTGTCCTTGTATCTACACTGGATGTAGCTTCGTCCAGTATAAGAATTGCCGGATCTGAAAGGATTGCCCGGGCAATGGCCAACAGCTGTTTCTGCCCCTCACTAAGCTTGGAACCCCCTTCGAATACTTCACTGTTATATCCCAGAGGCATGCGGTGGATAAACTGGTGTGCATTTGCCAGTTTCGCTGCATTCATGATTTCATCGTCATCTGCCTCAAGTTTACCGTATCGGATGTTTTCTTTTATTGTTCCGGAAAAGAGGAAGGTATCCTGCAGTACAATTCCCAGGGATTTTCTCAGTTCATCTTTTTTCAAAGTTCTGATCTCTTTTCCGTCAATCTTTATAGAACCGCTCTGATAATCGTAGAAACGGGTCAGCAGGTTGACTATGGTTGTTTTTCCGGCTCCCGTTGGACCGACAATGGCAATGGTCTGTCCGGCATTTGCATTGATTGAGATCCCCTTCAGGATGGGAATATCCTTTTTGTACCTGAAATGAAGGTCTTTAATTTCGACTCTTCCATGGATGATTCCCTCTTTGTCAGCTAAAGGTTGGGCATCAACGGCCTCTTCAATTTCAGATTTTTCATCCAGTATCTCAAATACCCGTTCTGCTCCGGCAATCGCGGATTGAATTGTATTGTATAATTGAGCCATCTGATTCAGAGGTCTGGAGAACTGTTTTGTATAGGTCAGAAAAGCTGCTATTGTACCTATCGAGACCAGACCGAAAGTGGCCAGAACACCTCCTGAGAATGCGGTAACAGCATAATTCAGGTTATTCATCATGTTCATGATAGGGCCCATGAAACCTGCTGAGATATTGGCATTTCTAGATGCCTTCTGAAGTTTTACATTGATATCAGAGAAGTTGTTTATATACTCATTCTCCTTGACGAATGCCTGAACAACACGCTGTCCGGAAATACTCTCTTCAATGATTCCGTTCAGTGTTCCCAGATGTTTTTGTTGTTCCCGAAACCCTTTTCTTGTATGTTTTGCCAGCTTCCTGGTTAACAGCATGACAAGAGGGAGGATAGACAGACAGATCAGGGCCAGCTGCCAGTTGATACTGATCATGATTACAGTAACGGCCGCTATGCTCAGGACACCTGAGAACAACTCAATAAAACTGCTTGAAATAGTATTGCTGATATTCTCAATATCATTACTTATACGGCTCATAAGGTCTCCGGAGCTTCTACTGTCAAAGAAGCGGACCGGGAGGTTCTGGAACTGTCTGAATACATCGGCTCTCAGGTTCCTGATTGCCTTTTGAGTAACAGTCACCATCATCCATTGCTGGAAGAGTGAAATGACTGAAGCAATCAGGTAGATAGCTATCATAATCATGACAAGATGAAGGAGTGCCGGCCTATTATAGGAGCTGATTATATAATCATCCAATGCAATCTTCATCAGGTAAGGATTGATAATATTCAAAATTGTGGAGATTAGAACCAGGCCGAGTGTCAGAGTCAATTGGAATTTAAAAGCCTTCAGGTATGCCCATAAACGCAGGATAGTCTGTTTTGTATCTTTTGGCTTTTCAATGACTTTTTGAAAATGAGAGGACGGTCCACGATGTCCGCCTCCGGGGATCTGTTTTATTTCCTGTTTACCCTGTTTCATGCTTTCACCAATCCTTGTTCTTCAGGATGTTCTGTCTGAGACGTATAGATATCTCTGTAAATTTCATTGGATTCAAGGAGCTCGCTGTGTGTTCCTATCCCATTCAGCTTTCCATCTTCCAGAACCAGTATGGTGTCGGCATTTATAACAGAGTTGATTCTCTGGCTGATAATGATCTTTGTAGCATCATCCAGCTGTAATGCTTCCTGAATCTTTCTCTCAGTAGTCATATCCACGGCGCTGGTTGAATCATCGAGAATCAGTATGGCCGCCTTCTTCGCCAGGGCTCTGGCTATGGAAATCCTCTGCTTCTGTCCCCCCGATAGATTGACTCCCCTCTGATTGATCTTCGTTTCATACCGTTCTGGAAGACCAGATATGAAGTCGTGAATATTGGCGGTTTTAGCTGACTTGATCATAAGTTGATCCAGATTTTCCTGCTCGTCTTCAGGGTAGTGGAACAGAATATTCTGCCGTATGGAACCGGCAAAGAGAGTAGTCTTCTGGGGAGAGACTGCAATCGATTTTCTTAATGATTCAAGGCCGTAATCCTTAATATTCCTGTCATCAATAAAAATGTTTCCTTCAGTAATGTCATAGAATCGTGGAACCAGATTTACAAGGCTTGTTTTACCCGATCCCGTAGCCCCCAGAATGGCTGCGGTTGTCCCTTCTTTGATGGTAAATGAGATATTTGTCAGAACCTCGGATTCTTCATTTTCTCCATCATAGGAAAAACTGACATTTTTGAATTCAAGAGTTCCTTTATTCAGGGAATGCTGTACTGGAGTCCCGTTGTCTTTGATGACAGGGGGCTCATCCAGAACTTCCTCCACTCTTTTACTGGATGCCAGTGCACGTGAAAACTGCATCAGCATATGGCTGAACATCATCAATGATGCCAGGAGTTGTCTAAGATAGTTGAGAAAGGCCAGGAGCTGCCCGATTTTCAGGACTCCGCTGTCAATATACCGGGCACCCAGCCAGAGTGCGGACACAATACCACCATTTAATATCAGCTGCATCACAGGATGCATGAATGCTACGGTTTTACCGGCTTTAATGGTGACCTCGACCAGATCATTATTGGCTGCTGCGAATTTTTCTTCTTCAAATTTTTCTCTGACAAATGCTTTTACCAGTCTTTTCCCCAGGAAGTTTTCCTGCAGTCTTGTATTTACATTATCCATTCTGGACTGAAGCTGATAATAGAGGGGGTAAGCCTTTTTAATAATCATTCCCAGGGATAGGAGCAGCAGGGGAATCAGTACTGCCAGTGACAGGGACAGGGAAGGACTTATAAGCAGGGCCATCACAAGGGAGCCGATTATCTGCAGAGGTGCCCTGACCATTATTCTCAGCATCATACGGGAGGAATTTTCTATCTGTGTAACATCACTTGTCAGTCTTGTAATAAGATTCCCTGTTTCAAGGCGATCCAGGTTTCTGTAGGAGAATCGCTGAATCTTTGAGTACAGATCCATACGCAGCTCTGCCCCCAGACTGCTTGCCGCAAAGCTGGATGTTGTACCGCAGCCGATACCGCCTAAAGCAGCAATTAAAGTAACCAGAATCATCCGGAGGCCAAGACTCAGCACAAGCTCCATATTTCCTCCGGCAATTCCCTCATCAATAATTCTGGCCATGATGGTAGGGAGCAGGAGGTCCATAAAAACTTCAATCATCATCAACAACGGGGCGGCCAGTGCAAAGCCCCAATGTCTCTTAAGATATCTGAATATCAGTTTCATCATCCATCTCCCTGTAAAGTTTTGTTCTGATTTTCAGGAGTATTAATTCAAATCTTTCCATCTCTTTCTTTGTGAAATCACCAAATACACTCTCTTCGATATTCTTAAAGATTGACTCCATCTCTTCGCGGCAGTTCTCTCCCTTTTCGGTCAGGAATATCCGGGTCACTCTCTGATCCAGGGCATCTTTTTTTCTGCTGATAAAGCCGCCGTGTTCAAGACTCTGAACCATCCGTGTAAGGGTCGCAGCTGTGATATTCATTCTCTTTGCCAGAACTTTTTGAGAGATGCCGTCTTCTTCCCATAATCTGCTCATAAGTCTTGGTTGTCCTCTGTGGAGCCCGATGCTGCCAAAGCGGGAATGGAGATAGCGGTGGTAGGCATGTGCCGTTTCAGTAAAAGAATTTTCAAGTGATTTCATGAGTCATTCCTTATATTGTTAGCATGCTAACTAAATAAGGATTTTCAGTCAAGACATAATTTAAAAACATAGTTTCTGTTATTCGGAATGCAGTCTTGTTTCCAGGGATATTTCCTGACTTTTGAAACCTGTGATCAGGAGAGGGCACCCAGCGCAACAGGAACATCCGGAGCAGCCTCTTTCAAAACCCTGATTGTCTCTCTTGTGAGAGTGAAATAGCGGCAGCCGCTTATCATGAGAATAATAAGAAGCAAGCCCAGCCTGCCGATTCGTCTTATCCGGTACAGTTGCATTCGTAGGTTCTCCAGATAAACTCATAACCCAGACCTTCGGCTATGGCCTGGGAGCCCCTGTTTTCTCTGCTTGTTCTGTAAAATGGAATATACCCGTTTTCAAGACAGGCCTTTGTCGCTTCGGCAACAGCAGCAATACCAAGTCCCATTTTCCGGTGTCCCGGAAGGGTCAATATTCCCACATCCCCCAGACCATTATCCCATAGTCTGTATCCCGCATAGGCAACCGGCATATCCCCGAAAAAGACCATGCGGATTTCATCATCCGGATCGTCCAGTTCAATAAGAGCATCTTCGATATCCTCGGGGGTACAGGCATCAAGGAATTTCTGCAGGGGAGGGTGGAAGGAGGATTCCATGGCCCGGATATCATATCCTGCCGGCAGGGGCTTTGATTCTATGCTCTTTTTTTTGTAGATGTAGTGGGGATAGGAATCCACCAGCTTTAATGACGGGTAATGCTCTTTCAGGAATTCCAGGGTTATTGTTTTATTCAGTGCTTTCAGCGAATCTGCCAGTTTACTTCCGCATGTAATAAAGTAATGCTTATACAGTTTTGTGATATAGATATGATGGGGACCCTCTTCGAATTCTCTGATTCTGTATGTATTCCCTTCTGCTTGAAATGTTTCAGTGGAACAGTTGTAAAATGCGGCTCTGTTTTTGATGATTCTATGGTGGATTTCTTTTTCGGTCATGGATGGCTCTCCCGGTTAATCTTTTCCCTGCCGACAACTCCTGCTTACAATATAAGCATAGAGTATTGAGTCCCAGAGTTAATGATTTTCCATGGTTTTTTAAGGGCCACCCCTTTTCTTCAACCGGACTGGATAATTAAAAATAAACCCAGGCCGCTGTATTGTCAATCTTAAGTTGATTCTCTTTTGATGAGGTCTACAGGGATAATTGTTTCCCCCGGATAGAACACCCCATCTGCAAGGAGTGACTGTATTTCTCTGAATATTTTCCCCGCAAAGTTCTCTTCATGGAGGTTCATGGTTGTAAGGGAGGGGTAGCAATACTGCCCCCAATATAGATTGTCTGTGCCTAATATAGCAGCATTTTCAGGAATCTTTATTCCCTGAGATAGAAGTCCACGGATTGCTGGAATGGCCATGGCATCACTGAAGAAGTAAAAACTGTCAAAGTCTGAACAATCGGCAGATCGAAACCACTTTTCAATTTCAATATGGGCAGTGTATGGAAATTCAATATACTTAATCCTTGCAGCTCCCCGTTCAAATACTGAGCGGAAGCCTGCAGATCTTTCTTGTATACAGCGGCCCTTTAATTCCGGGAAAATCATGGCTGCAGATTTGTATCCTTTTTCCAGTAGGTGCTGTGCTGCCAGTTCACCTACCAGTGTGTCATCCACGAGAAAGAGGGAGTGTTTCATTTTTAATGAAGGGTCATTTCGCTCTCCCTGCAATGAAAACAGAGGAATCTTATTGTTCTGTGAAAGATGGATATCGGTGAATTTATCATTGAAGGATACAAGGGCAGAGGGTTGGTTTGCTAATACTGCCTGGTAAGCAGGAAGTCCGTTTTTCAGATGATATTCAGACTCCTGAACAATCATCCCGGCAGCTTCACAAAGCGTGCGTAACTGGGAAGACACCCGGGCGAAAAATGATGTTGTCATATTCATCTTTTCGATTTCCGAATGCACAAAGCAAATTACATGTTCTTTCTTCCTCTTTTTAGAGGGAGTGAATTCATAACCCAGTTTTTCAGCAGCCTTAAGGACTTTACGCTTTGCTTCTACACCTATCTGTATATCTTTTCTATCATTGAGGACAATAGAAACAGTGGTGGAAGAGACTCCCGCCTCTCTGGCAATATCTTTAAGGGTCGTTCTTTTTTTATACACTAATACTTTCCAAGTTCCAGTCCCCGCTCTATAAAATATCTATAGGATTCTACATCTACGGTATTGGGGATTGAGTGATCACTGTGAAGTACAAACCCGAATCCCTCTTTTAATAGTGCTACCTTTGATTCAAGCTCTGTGTCAATGATTTTTCTGTCATTGGAGTAGAGAGCTCTTACATCAATACCCCCCATAAGGGAAAGATGATCTTTGTATTGTTTATGAATTCGAAGTGGATCCATGCCGGCTTTTACTTCGATTACCTGAAGGCAATCGATACCCGCTTCCACCATATCCGGCAGAAGAGGTTCTATAAAACCACAGGAGTGCATGATTACAGGAAGTCCCTTGTCATGAGCCCAGCCGATTGTTCTCTTGTGAGCCGGCTGAATTATCTCTTTATACATCTGGGGGCTCATAAAGGGGCGCTCTTTGTAACCCATATCTTCATAAAACCATATTCCATCCGGATACCCTTCCTGTGAGAAGAGGATCTCCCAGCATTGGATGGTCAGTTCTGCGTAGGTCTTAACCATATCCTTTACCCAGTCAGGATCGAGAGCCATCCCCATCAGCATGTATTCATGTCCGCACACTGGATGCATCAGTTCAAATACATTTACCCCGGACCAGCAGAAAAAGCGGTCTGCAGCCCTGCACTCCTCTTTCTTTTTTCTATAAGCCTCAATGTTCAGTCTATCCAATGAAGGGATTAAGAGAGGTTTGATATGTTCCAGCCAGCCTGCTCTGTCTTTGACAAGAAAGTCTACATGTTCCGGAGTCGAATCATGAAGTTTATGCCTCCGGAGAAGGGCGCCGTTTCCATCCCTCAGGAGGATTGTTTCCTCTGTCTCTTCTACCACTTCCGGTTCTTTACTGAGATCGGCAACCATATTGAATGACCAGCACTCATCCATATCAAATCCGAAAAGATCAGCCAGATTATCATTTTCGTTGACTATCCCTTTCTGAGCCCACTCTTTCTGAGTATCATCCCAGAAGTGTTCATACAGGCCGATCCTGTCGACGGCTTTCCGCTTCAGAATATTCTGCATCCTTTCTATACCGGTCATTTTATCTCTCCGCTTTTTTGGAAAAGTATTTAACTAAATATAAACTAAATATTTAGTAACTGAGGGAATATTAACCTTGTTTTTTGAATCGGGCAAGTTATTAATTCAGATGTTTTCTTTAAGTAAGGGTATCAGCAGGCTCACGGAGAATATGATAATCCCAAGGGAGAGGGTTCCCGCAGTTCTCATTGAGAAGCTCTGTATAAAAGCAAATCCTATAAAGGGACCGAGGATTCCCCTTACTCCACAGAGGAATGTATGGACCGACATAAAGGCCTGGCTTTCACCAGGAGGGGCCACCTTTGTTACCCATAAATTCCAAAGATAGGGGGAGGCCGCAAATCCTATATTCATAATAATCTGACCCAGGATGATGAGTGCCAGATTTTCAGTCAGAAAGAAGATAAAGATACCTGCACCCACCAGGAGGGAATTGATCATACGGATGGGGAGGAAGTTAACCTTGTCGAATATCCGGCCCCAGAAATTATTACAGATAAAGCGGACAGTACTGGGAATCACACCTAAGATGATCAGAACCACCAGAGGACTCAATCCCAGGCCCCTCTCTGATTCAACCAGATAGACTGTCCTTAAGGGGATCGTCCAGAGGTTGGCAAATCCAAGCATAAACCAGGAGAGGGAGACCCTTCCGAAGAGGGGATACTTAATGAGAAGACCCAGGTTTTTCAGAGGCGATGATTTGATGGGAACTGTTTTACTCTCAAAGGGAATCTTTAAAAGGAGTAATCCGCTGAAGATCACAAGTACACCGGCTACAGCATAAATCCATCTGAAATATTCCAGATCTTTTTCCAGGAGTGCACCGCTTATTATGTTTGATCCCAGGCCAGTTGCCAGGGAGAGGAGAATGCCTGCGGCAAAGAGTTTTCCCATACGGGTCTTATGGTAGTTTTCCGCATAGATGGCCGTAAAAAGGGGCATCCTGATATGAAGGAAAATGCTGTGGAGAAGGATGGTCAGAGCATAGGCGGGTGTTGTCTGTGTGAATCCTGATATTATTAATAGAACTCCACCTGCAAGAGTGGAAATCCCTGCTATTCTATTCGGTTTGTGATGTGAAGGGAGGATGAACTGAACAGGGATATGATCATTCCAAAATGGATGGAGGAGCTGATAATACTCTTCCAGAAGTCGCTGACTCCAAAATACTGAATACCTATCAGCAGGAATATTGTTGCCCCCAGGGTCTGGATTATACCGTCGACCCCCGAGCGGAAAGTATCCAGAAAAAAGGTTTCTCTTTCATGTGGAGTGAGCAGCTGAGTTTCATCTTTTATAAATAATCTGAGTATTTTATCGGTCAGTGACATCAGTCATCAGTAGATACGGAATGGGATGAAAAATCAAGCTTATAGGCCCCCGGAGTCATCCCTGTCCTTTTTTTAAATGCCTTCAGGAAGTTATTGTAGTCTCGGAATCCGCAACTGTAGGCTGCCTCCTTGGCAGACCATCCTGATCTGAGATATTCCTGAGCTTTATCAAACCTGTCATCCCGGAGGACTTCCCCGATCGATTTATTTATCTTCTCTTTGAAGATCCTTGATGCATAGGAGCGTTCAAGCTGTACAAAGTCGATTACATCCTGTACCTGAATAGGGGTGTTGTAATACTCATGGATAAAGGTCTCCATTGACTGTACATGGTGGCTGCTTCCGGAATCTGTTTTCTGAGGAACAGGCTGCACCGCATGTCTTTGCCTGAAGAGCTTCCCCAGTATTAAATTGAACCGGCCCAGGTTTTCCAGTTCCTCGGCAGGATGCTTATAGAGCCTGGGTTCGGATATTCCGGAAAAAATATGTTGAAGTTCTTCTACATTTTTACAGTGCAGAACAGGGCTGTTTTTGTTCAGACGGAGGGATGTAAATATCCCATCGAAATTTCCCTGAAAACCCAGCCAGAAATAGGACCAGGGTTCTTCTGTGTCTGCCTTGTACAGATGTTTTTGTCCAGGGAAGATTAGAAAGGCATCACCCTTTGTGAGAGTCCATTTTCTGCCGCTGCATTGATACTCTCCTTTCCCCTTACTTACCATATGGAGAAGGTAGTAGTCCCTGACCCCGCCGTATTCATGACCCGGAGGGCAGTCCTCTGATCCCCAGTGAATTAAATGGGATGATCCATTGTTTTGATTACTTAAAGCTCTCATAAACCCCATAATACCATTGAAATACAATAAAATAACAGAATAAAACAACAAAATGAATGTATCTATACTATTCGTACTCTAGTAATATCATCACATAAAATAAGTACAGAAAAAGGAGCCCCAAATGGCCAATATAGTTATCATCGGTGCCGGAAGCCTTGTATTTTCCAGTCGCCTGACGGCAGATATTCTGACTTTTCCAGCTTTGGAAGACAGCCGGATCACTCTTGTTGATGTAGATAAAGACCGTCTGAATTATGCCGAGCAGATTGTTCAGCGTATTTTTAAAGAAGGAAAATATACAAAGGCAAGTGTAGTTGCCACCATGGACCGCAGAGAAGCCCTGAAGGATGCAGATTATGTCATTGTCAGTATTCTTGTGGGAGGCTATGAAGCCATCGAAAAGGAGATCGACATTCCGGCGAAATACGGGATTGATCAGTGCATCGGCGATACTCTGACTCCCGGCGGAATTATGCGCTGTCTCAGAACCCTGCCTGTACTGCTGGAGATTACGGATGATGTTATGGAACTGTGCCCCAGGGCGCATGTTCTCAACTATACAAATCCCATGGGTATGCTCTCCTGGGGACTACAGGATGCGGCTCCCCAGATGTCCTATGTCGGGCTCTGTCACTCTGTGCAGGGAACGGCAGAAGAGTGGGCCAAGCGTCTTGAGATTCCCTTTGAAGAGCTTAATTATCAGTGTTCCGGGATTAATCATCAGGCCTGGTTTACCCGCTTCGAACATAAGGGTAAGGATATGCTTCCCTCCATTCGAGAGTTGGCGGTCAAACCGGAAATCTGGTATGGCGATTCTACCCGGATGGAATATGTAAAACACTTTGGTTTTCCTGTAACTGAATCCAGCGGTCATGTCTCTGAATATAACTGGTGGTTCAGAAAGAATAAGGAGACCATAGAGCGCTACTGTCAGGATGAGTATTCAGAGTGGAACGGCGGCAGCGGATTTATTAAGAAACTCTATGAGCGACCTGACTGGAAAGAGCAGATGCAAAAGATGGCCAGCTGGGAAGAGCCGGTGGATCTGGAACGGAGTGATGAATACGGTTCCATCATAATCAATGCCATTGAGACAGGCACTCCTGCTGTTATCTATGGGAATGTAAAGAACAAAGGATTTATCGATAACCTTCCCGATGGAGCTCTGGTTGAAGTACCCGTTCTGGTAGATGGAAATGGAATGCACCCAGTGAGGACAGGTGCGCTTCCTCCCCACCTGGCAGGTATCAATAAGGCGCAGTTGAATGTACAGGAGCTGGCAGTCAGGGCTGTACAGACAGGAGATCCTGAGTTTGTCTTTCAGGCAATGGCTCTGGACCCCCTCTGTGCATTGAGTTGTACTCTAGACGAAATCAGGGCTATGACCCGTGAACTTTTAGCGGCTCATAAACCCTGGGTAAGCTGCATCAGGGGAGAGCTGGCAGATAAAGCTCTTGTCTATACACTGCCCGCACCTGAAAATGTGGAAAAGCATATTGACCCGGCTACAGCCAATAATATTGACGACTGAGAGGATAAATCCTTTCATTGCATGGTGTTCCCTTTAATGAGAATCTCATGCAATGATTCAGGCCGGTCACAGGCTTCAATGGAATATAATTATCTATATTGAAAAAACTCAATAACCTCGTTGTCCGGACCGTATACAAAGGCAATCCGGATGGGGAGATCATTTTCTTTTCCATTTATTACAAGGTCCATGGGTTCATCCTTGCTCTTAAGGCCGGCATCAATGGCTCTCTTGTAGTAGAGGTCACACTCTTCAACCAGCATGCAGAAGTGGATAACTGAGTTTTCAGGAGCTTCAACTTTTTCACCGCCCGCAAAAATCTCAACATAGCTTCCACCGCCTATATCCATCATACAGGCCCTTTTCTCTCCCTCTCCCCACTGGAGGGCAATATTCATTCCCAGAGTTTCTGTATAGAAGGTTTTTGATTTATCAAAGTCAGCACATTTAATGGCAATGTGGTGGAAGACGGTACTTGGAGCAACGCTATTTTTCATGGGAGTCATATATTTTCCTTTTACTTGAAATCTGTATATATTTCATCATATTAGATGGTACTTGTCTATAATCTCTCTTAATAGAACTTAGCCGCCTATACCGATCAACGCTGCACCCGCTATGGCCAGCATCAATCCTACCATTCGAGCAGGTCTGAGCTTTTCACCAATAAATATTCTCTGCAGAACTACAGTCGGTGCAGGGTAAAGTGCCGTAATAACTACTGCCGTAACCAAAAGTCCTGAACGGGTTGCCATCAGATAAAACAGATTGGCCCCCATATCGAGAGCTCCTCCGAATAAGGCCTGCCTACGGGTTCCTTTGGCAAGAAGAACGGGGTGGTGTTTAATCATTGTAATCATAAAGAAGAGGGGGACTGTGACGGATCTTGCTGCAACAAGCGGCCACATTCCGGAGCTGTCTCCTGTCTGAGCTATAAGAATAAAGAACCCGCTGAATCCCAGTCCAGCCATAAATCCCATCTCAAACGATTTCATCACATGAGCCTTTTTCTCCTCTTTTTCCAGGGAGAGGAGAAGGATTGCAGGAAGAGCCAGGGCAACACCGACCCAGCTGAGAAGGGCAGGTTGTTCTCCACTCGCAATTCCATAAAATACTGGAAGCACGGCTCCTGTCAGAGCTGCTACTGGAGAGATAATTGATGCCAGTCCGACAGCAAGTCCCCTGTATAGGATTCCTACACCGATAGCTCCGCATATTCCTGCCGCTGCTCCCCAGATTAAATCAGCAGCTACCACGGATGGAGATCCGAGAAGAGGCGCCGCAATAAGGGCAACCAGGAGTCCCATTCCCTGTGACCATGCCACAACGGTTATGGCGGAATTCTTTCTTGAGGCAAGACCGCCGAAAAAGTCAGCGGCACCGTATGTGAGGGCAGAGAGTGAGGCAAATATAACAACCATGGGCTGATTGTATCTGCTCTTATTATATTTGTGAAGCTTCAGAGCCTTCTATAACATTTGTTGACCGACAGATCCCGTGATAAATTTCCCGGTAGACACACCCGCGTCATCTCACCCTATATGCAGATTCAACTTCATCCAGCATTTCCTGAATTTTTATCTTAGACAACCAGATGCCTTTTGTCATGACACCTTCTATGGTTCTGGTATTCTGAATATCAATTAAGGGATTCTTATTTAACAGCACCAGGTCTGCATTCTTACCTACTTCTATTGTTCCAGCATGCTCTTCTAATCCAAGCATTTCTGCGGGTTTTACTGTCGTTGTCAACAAGACCTGAAATGGTGTTAATCCTGATTCCTGCATTAACTGAAATTCCTCATGCAGACTGAACCCGGCAATGACATAAGGATTTCCTGTATCAGTTCCAGAAACTATATTTGCGCCTTTATCATATAAGGTTTTAAGTAATTCTTTGGCATAATTTAATTGCATAATAGAACTGGCAGAACCCTTCCAGTACTTTACAACATCAATATGTACATATTTCAACTCATCAATTTCAGAAGATTTAAGATCATTCAGATTTTCATAGTTTTTTTTCACTATCAGTGTTGGACAGTTCCATACCCTATTTTTCACTGTCAGATCGATTACTCTAGATGAAATCTCTTCACTCATAAATTGGGAATAACCGGTAAAGTGTTCAATGGATTGCTGTCCAGACTCTAATACGGCATCTATTCCGACTAGACTGGGGACATGGCCCACGACGGGGATATTTATTTCCTTTGCTACTCTGATGATTTCCTGATACACATCACTCTTTAATCTCTCATATACCTTAATAAAATCATATCCATCTATCTTCATCTGCTTAATGGCCTGCTCTACATCGGCAGGATCATCGAGAATAAAACTATTACGCCATACGGGAATGGTACCATCAATTAACGGTCCGGTTGTATATAAATTCGGCCCCAGGATTTCTTTATTACTAATGGCTTCTCTGTATTCTACATGATCGGGAAGGCCCCACATATTTCTAATAGTAGTAACACCATTGGCCAAAAATAATGACAAAACTTCTTCATGATCTGTATGAACATGCATATCTGAAAATCCGGGGAGTAAGAATTTACCGTCTGAATTGATAATCAAAGTTTTCTTTGGTAAGTTCAGATTCTCATAATCATCAATGGCAATTATTGTTCCATCAGCGATATAAACTGACTTATTCTCTAATATATGCTCATCAACCATGGAAATGACAGCTACATTTTTAAATACGATATCTTGAGCTTTTGGAACATTTCTATTTGAAGCACATGATTGAATAACAAATAAAAGTGATAGCAGGAGAATGAATTTTAATAGACAAGTTTTCATTTGATTCACCAATGCCCTTTTAGTAAATAAAAATAATATTGTAACATGAGTTTATTATTGAGATACTCAAATGTATAGATTTTTTTTACTTGTACAACTATGAGTGGACAGAGTACACGCTATGGGCAGTGAATCACAATTATTAGATATTTCCCGTCCTATACCGGGAGGGGCTGATCTTCATTTTCTTTTTGAACTGTCTGGAGAAGAAAGAGACATCGCTGTATCCCATCCTGTCAGAAATCATGCTGACCGTATAGTTAGTGGACAGGAGGAGGGAACAGGCCATTGCTATCCTTCTGGATAGAATAAAATCCTGGGGGGTCATAGCCTTTTCATTTATAAATACCCTGGAGAAATGTTCCCTGCTGCTGCCGAACCATCCTGCCATATCTTCGACCGAAACATTAATGAAATTTCTCTCCGAAGCCTGTTTCACGGCTTCGGAAATACGCAATTTTGTATTAGGAACAGTGGTGTCGGAAATCCTGTCTGAACTCTTCAGTTCACAAAATGCTGCCTTGAGCCATTGTACTGCATCATCATTTTCATCATTCTGCCAGTGCTCAATAATCCTTTTACAGATAGCATCCAGAAAGTCTGCATCCCTGGCCTGAATTCTAGAGAAATCACATTCCGGATCTGATTCAAAGTGTACTGCATAGACATGGAGTGTTGCCTCTGGATTCTGTGAAGCAATATAGCGTTCATTTCCCTTCAGGAAGAAGCATTCTCCCCGATAAAGAGGGAAGCTGCCTTTGGGTGTTTTAATTTCACCTGAGCCTCTGCTTACATACCATAGATCTGTATCACTCCAGCTTGTCATGGATGTATCCCAGAACCAATCTTTATGGCAAATGTGGAGGTCTGCACTGTTGATTTTCAGCATAACATCACAATAGTGCAATAAATTGTCATTAAAATCAATTATAAGTAATAAAAATATCTCTATAATACAATTAGAACGCTTCTTGGAGATATGTATGGAATTAAATAGAAAACAATACCTTGACTATATGACATTTGAAAATGCAGAAAGGCCCATTTTTGTAGAACTGTTCGGTCCTCTTATAGGACTCCCTGAAGAGTGGGAACAGCAGGGCGCCACTCCTGATGAAATAGGCATGAAGGCCTTCGGCTTCGATTATGTACGGAGACACAGTATTGATGTAAATACATTTCTGTTGGACCAGACTGAAGATATTGTTCTTGAAGAGAATGATGAATACCTGCTGACCCTGGACAGTCTGGGCAGAAAAATGAAGTTGGTAAAGGCTACAGCAACACTGCCGCTTCCCATGAATTATCCTGTAACTGATATGGAGAGCTGGCTGAATATTAAGCCCCGTTATGAGTTCCGGGAAGACCGACTGGCAAAGGATTGGCTGGAAAAGGCTGAGGCTGCCCTTGCTGCAGGGGCCCTTCTTGTAGCTGAGATTCCCGGAGGTTTTGATGAACCCCGGCAGCTTATGGGAGAGGAGAATCTCTGTTATGCCTATTACGAGCAGCCCGAGCTGATTCACGATATTCTGAATACCATTGGAGATACGGCTTATAAAGTGCTGGATATTGTCAGTTCCAAAATCCCAGTTGATCAACTCTCTATCCATGAGGATATGGCTGGCAAAAGCGGATGTCTTATCGGGCCCTTGCAGATTGATGAATTTTTGAAACCCTATTATCGAAAGGTCTGGGATCTTCTTGAATCCCGGGGGACAAAGATGTTCCGCCAGGACTCTGACGGTAATATGAACTCTGTTATTGACAGTTTTCTGGATGCCGGAATCACCGAGATGTATCCCATGGAACCGGCTGCGGGCATGGATGTTGTGGAAGTCAGAAAGAAATACGGTAAGAGACTGGCCCTGTCCGGGGGGATTGATAAACATGTACTCAGACAGTCAAAAGAGGCTATAAAAAAAGAGCTTGAATATAAACTGCAGCCCCTTATGAGAGAGGGGGGGATGGTGTTCGGTCTGGATCATAGAATTCCCAATGGAACTCCCCTGGAGAATTACAGATATTATGTAAAAACTGCCAGGGAGATTCTGGGGCTTGAAGTCCATCCTGAACCCTGCTGGGACAGGATGGCTTTCTAGCTGCAGCTTACCACTCTTCAGCTATCCTCATGGCTGTTTCAGCCCATTTTGTCAGTCGTGAGGGATCATTATTTATTGTTGATATATCCTTGAGGATATACTCAAGATTTACACCATTTTCTTTTGCAATGTCCCGGGTCAGTTTCAGATCATCTTCCACTTCCTGCCAGTTTACAGATGTGGTAGCTATAAAGGCGGGGCTGGGTTTATTGGACATGATATGATCCCTGCCTATCTGTTCGGCAAAGTTCTTTCTGTCACTCCAGGGGCTGCAGGATATTTTCTTCACATTGGGAATCTGTTTTACTATATCAAGTCTGTCATCTTCACGCTCACAGCATCCGTAGTAGATCATGCCGAATTCCTTTGCCATTCTCTTAATATAGGGTGTTTCAAACTCTTCGGTGGCGGCAGGGGAGACTGATGTGAAGAGCTGTGCCATACCGAAGGCCCAGCTCTTGGATGAAACAGATCCTTTCCCTTCGCCGAATCCCGGCAGAAGTTCATCAGTATATATGTAGGAGCAGTGGCAGGTATTGGATATATCATCATGAAGCTGCAGTGCATTTGCCTCTCTGATACCGGCTATGGCTGAGTCGGTAAGGCGATCCATGCAGGCATGTAGAAAGTCGGGGTTATCCAGAATCTCATAGTATACATCTTCCATTCCGATAAAGCGGCTCAGGTCATCCCAGATCCCCAGGTGAAATTGTATACCGTGTCCCTGTTTCAGAGGAGCTGTTCCTGAAAATATCTCCCGGGCTTCATCCAGATGTTTTTCACTGAGAGCCTTGTCATGGCTGACTTTCATATCTTTAATTTTCTCCAGGTCATCCATGGTTTTAAGGGTTCTGCTGTAGTGCTGGGATCTTGCAGTGGTCTCTTCATCCAGAGCCATGGATTCTTCATCATGATGGAGGCCGAATCTTGTGCACTCCGCAGAGAGTGGGATTGTAATATATGGCTCAACAACCATATCAACAGGACATGTATTCCATTTATATATGGTCTGTCGGAGATTCAGCTCCACATCCCTCCAGTAGGGATCTTTTATACCACAGGCCTTGTCATTCGCCCCTTCCAGTTCATTCCATGGAAACTGATCGATTACAACCATGGGACGCTGAGAGGACATACGGTTAAGATCCTTCCATAGATTGACCTTCTCCTGCTGAACAGGAAGTGAAGCAATAGCCATGTAAGTTTCACCAAGCTGACGCAAAGCTGTGATTTCTTCTTTTGACAATGACATGTAAAATCCTTCAATACAGTTTTGAAGATATTCTATTATGCAAATATGGTTGATAAAACTGTAATAAATGATGTTTGTTATGCATTAATTGACAACTAGCCGTTTTCTGAGGGATAATAGTCCATGGTTCTGGATTATGGTATTGTTCACTGTCCTGCCGACTGGCATGTGGATGAAAGTATTGCTCCCGGTTATTCCCGGCTCTATTATGTCAAAGGAGGAGACGCTCTGTACCACGATCAAGGTCAGACTCTTCCACTCCTGGAAAGGCATTTCTATGTTTTACCTACAGCCATTCCCTATAAGCTCAGTCATGATCCGGAGAATCCCTTTATATGTGTCTATCTGCATATGGATTTTTTTCCCGGGAATCTGAGCTCAATATATGATATTTCTGCTTCAGAAGATCCTGTGTTGTTCAATCTTCTTGAAACCCTTAGCGAATGTATTGGAAAGGAGAGTCAGAAGCTGATTGCTGTTCTGGCTGATGCCCTTGTTCTCTACTGCATCGAAGAGGCACTTTTTACTATTACAGAGGGTATGCTGACACCTCTACTTCATTATATAACTGAGAATCTGGATAGAGATCTTTCTGTTGAAGATTTAAGTAACAGGGCGGGATACAACAGTCAGTATTTTATACGCCTCTTCAGGGAGGAGCTGGGGACCACTCCCTATCAATATATTATCGCCAGGCGGATGGAGAGGGCCAGAACCCTGCTGAAAACCGGGATTACTATCACAGAGGTTTCTGATAAAACAGGCTTTGCCGACGTGAAGAGTTTCAGCAGAGCCTTCAGGAAATATAATTCACTGTCACCCAGCGCCTATAGGGAGAACCCGGTAAGCGGGCCCTGATCCCTGCTGAATTCTGGAATATCTGTTAATACTGACCGAATTCCTGCACCGTCTCCATAACCACTTTGAGGCTATCCAGGGAGCTGCCGTTGTTGATTGAGCCAGCGGTGTAGATGTTCAGGCCTCTTGTACCTGTTCCTTTTATGCTCAGGCAGTCTCTTTTTACCTCTTTTCTGATCTCATCAGCATTGTTGTTCATAAAAGTGAAAGGGGCCATACAGCCGTCGATCCTTGCATTGGGAAGATGCTTTCTGATCTCATCAACCATAACAGTGGGACCGAAATTACATCCGTTCATATCCAATGTTCCCAGGATGGGGAGCAGATGGGCCATGGCGGAATCGGAATGCTGATAACGCTTGTCACCGGGATTCGGTGAATAGTGTTCAAAACATCCCTTTAGAACAGGGTATCCGAAATCTTTGTACATCTCAGGAGTCATCAGATTGCAGTCGTCATCGGCAAAAGAAAATCCTGAGGGGGCTGTTTCACTGGTATAGCCGGCTTCCCTGTCGATGACCCTATTGATTTCCAGAACAACTTTTAAAATTGTTCGGCTGAATCTTTTAAAAAGCTCGGGACTGTCGTAAGACAGAAATACCAGGTTTTCCATTCCGAAGATTGATGTCGCCAGAGTCACCGGTCCTCTGATATGTCTTCTCGGCTCTATTTTTTTACCTGTCTTTTCATAGATATTTCGTGACTCCTTCTCCCAGTTTTCCGGCAGGATAAATGATTCAATATCCAGGTTATCAATTTTCTCCAGCTGCCTTTCAAGGGCTTCGGGCGTATTGATCGGACTCTCCAGCCACTCTCCCGTATTCACTCCCATTAAATACTGACCACCAAAGACCTCTCCGATCCTTTTAATATTTGGAAAGGCTACATGTTCTTTGGGATCTATTTCCTTAAGAAGTCGTCTTCCAACTATCTTTTCAGCCTTATCATTGTAGCGTTTATTCAGTTCGAACTGTCGTGGAATATCTATTTCCCCCCAGGGATCTCCCTTTTCATTGAGTTCTGAATAAACACATTCATCACTCATGAGGATTCCCATTGCTACCTGTGTGGCTTCGGGATTAAAACAGTTCTCTTTCTGTGCGTCATCGTTATCTTTCCAGAATTGATCAAAACTCATTTGTTTCTCCATCCTATCTGATCTCTTCTCTGATGTTGTCTACCATGGTCATGAAGCGTTTCCCGTACTCTATATAATTATTATACTTCAGTTCTTCGGCCGATTCAGAGCTGTTCTCGTGATAGACAACAGCCATATGCGGCTCCATTGAAAAACCTCCATCGTATCCGTTCTTTAAAAGATCTGTGACTATTTCACGGACTTTCCCTTCTCCCTCTCCGGGGAAACACCAATCGCTCAGATTAAATATCTCATTCTCTCTGATGCTGGTGAAATGGCCGTCCTTGATATGTACATAGGCAATATGTTCCTTTATTGCGGAGTAGAACTGAAAGGCATTCTGCATCTGATTCTCATATCCCTTCCTGTAATCTATAGAGTTCACAGGATTTCCAGTATCAAATAGAATCTTGAATCTTGGGGAGTCAATTGCATCAATAAGTTTCAGAGTATGATCAGAAGACATACCTCCGTAATTGGCACAATTCTCATGCATGAAATCAATGCCGTTCTCCTCACAGATATCTACAAGGGTCTGAATATTTTTGAAGATAAGTGTTTCCAGTTCGGGAGTATACAGACTTTGATCCCTTAGTCTGGTGAAGCTCATGCCTCTTATCATTGTACATCCCAGCTTCTGCATCCGGGGGATGGCTCTGTTCAGCTCTTCTACAGATTTCTGAAAGTCTTCTTCAGAGCGGGGATCCCGGGTCCAGTTGGCTACAGTGCTACCGAAACAGTTTATCCTGACACCGCTCTCTTTCAGGCTCTCATAGACCTGCTCAAAGGCTTCTTCTGTCAGATCGTGGATATTTTCTCCATCAATATTTCTGGATTCAATATAATCCCAACCAAGCTCTCTGGTTGCCTTTATCTGGGCTTCAATGCCCCTGGCGGCTTCGTCAGTAAATCCTGTGTAATACATTATTTTATCCCCATTTTATTTAAATTATTAAAGGATAATTCAAGAGACTTGAATATATCCCTGTCAGGAACAGGAGTATCCTGCTCTCTTCTTTGTTAGAATGATTTATTAAAGTCATCTTTTGTTTCGACAACTTTCTTTTTTACAGTGCCTGATTTATCCTGAAGATCTTTAAGCTTCTCGGCAAAAAGGTTCTCATCTGCGGGAATCTCAATATATCTCTTTTCAAAAGAGGAAAGCATGATGGCGTTGTTCATGGCGATGGAATGGAGCCCCTCTTCTGCCGGTGCAATAAGCTTCTCTTTTCCGAGGATGGAATTGCAGAAGTTCTGAATGATCAGTTGATGTTCACCCCCTTTCTCAGAAACAGCTATTTCACTGACAGTGCATTCAGGTTGTTCAAAACCCCCTTCAGCTGTGGCCATATGATTCAGGAGGGATATGGTATTTTTATGGAAGATAAGTTTATCGGCTTCCCATATCAGCTTTCCGAATTCACCGACTATCTCCAACCTGTTTGAACCGGGAGCTTCACCAGTAGAGGTGATAAAATGCCCCACCATTCCGTTATCATATTCAAAGTAGGCTGTCACTTCATCTTCAACTTCTATGTCATGGTATTTTCCCAGTGAAACCATTCCGAATACTCTGTCGGGGCATCCTACAAACCACTGATACATATCGAGCTGATGGGGGCACTGGTTCATAAGAACCCCTCCGCCTTCACCTTTCCATGTGGCTCTCCAGCCTCCTGAGTTAAAGTAAGCCTGAGTTCTGTACCAGTCTGTGATAATCCATGTAGTTCTGATCAACTTGCCCAGTTCTCCAGTATCAAGGAGCTCTTTAATTTTCTTTGCAATCCCAAGAGTTCTCTGCTGAAACATGGCTGCGAATATGAGATTCTTATTATTCTTCTGCCCGTCATTCCAGGCTTTAATCATGGCATTTACATCTTTTACATGAACTCCCACTGGTTTTTCTGTGAGGACATGAATACCCCTTTTGAAGGCTGCCCCTGAAAGAGGCAGGTGGTCAAAATGGGGAGTGGCAATAATGATACCGTCAAGTTCACAGGAGTCCATCATCTCTTCGGCAGATGTATAAGAGACACATCCGTATTCCCGGGCAAGAGATTCAGATCTCTCTTTATCCATGTCACAGACTGCAGTCAGCTCTGCATTATCTAAATCATTGATATCTCTACAGTGATTGCTGCCCATATTTCCGAGTCCGACTACTGCAAGTTTTATTGTTGTTTTCATAATATGAGATTGTACGGCTGTTTTATCTGGAAATGAATGGTTCTTTTCTGAAGAAACATGGATTTATTCTGACTGAATATGCTATATTTGAGCAATATGGATGAGATTCCTTTCTATAAGAAGCTTCCCTATCGAAATATTAATTTAAATTTAACCGAGCCCCCCTATCCCCAGGTAAATCAGGATGACTGGGATATATCAAATATGACCATGAATGATTACGATTTATTTATCTGTGAAGAAGGAAGTGCAGATTTCTATTTAAACAGGACTCTTTACACACTGCATCCGGGAATGGCCCTTCTTGTACCACCTCACTGTCTTGTAAATGCTAAAAAAGTCAGTACTGAAGCAGTTGTCTTGGTAGCCCAGCACTTTATGCTCTATCTATTCCAGAAAACAGATTTTTTTAATCTTATCAGTTATAAACCTCTGATCCGTTTTTCCGACTGGGATTTTATACTGCACATTCTCTCCGAGATTAAAAGAATAATTGCCGGAGGCAGGGAGAGCTGGCTCCCTCTTGATACTAATCCGCTTTTTATGGTTCTGCTGACCAGGTTTATGGAGGAAGCCTATCTTGAGACAGATATTGAAGAGAACCGAAAGAGTACTCTCGTTCTTGGTATCATTTCCGTAATTGAAAAGGGGTACCGGGAACCGTTGTTATTGGAAAAACTGATGAAACTGTCGGAGTACGGATACAGTCATACATCCAACATATTTAAGGATTACACAGGCATCTCTATAAAGTCTTATATCATTGAAAGGAGACTTGATGCGGCAAAGGATGCTCTCCTCCGCCGCAGTTCAGTAAGGGATGCCGCCGAAGCGGCAGGATATGAAGATGAATTTTATTTTTCAAGAATCTTCAAAAAATATACCGGAGCATCACCCCGGGAATTCCGTAAAAGACTATGATCATAAACTATTTCAATCTATATCAGAGCAGTATAGTAAAAGTGAATAATTACTTGCTATTTTTTACTGATTATTCTCTTTAGATATTAATCTAAGTATGGATGATTTCTCAGGAAATTGTGTTTGAGTAGAGGGGAAGCTCAATGCTCATGCAAAGTCCTCCGTTTTTTTCATTTTCAGCTTTTATGGACCCCTGATGCTTTTCAATAATGCTGTGGCAGATAGAAAGGCCCATTCCAAGATTGCTGTCTCCTGTCTTTGAACTGAAGAAAGGGAGGAAGATAGACTGTAATTCTTCTTCCGGCAGTCCGGGGCCACTGTCAGAGATCTTTATTAACACTAAATTATCCTCTTTCTCTACCCGGCATTTAACAAGCACTTTTCCCTCTTCCTTAAGGGCCTCAAAGCTGTTTTTGATCAAATTGAGTACTAACTGCTTGATCTCCAGTTTGTTGGCATTAATAAGAATCTCACTTTTGCCTGTGTCAATATTGAGAGATATTTTCCGTTTTCTTGCTTCATAATCTATAAGATTGCAGATATCTTTTATGGATTTGACCAGATCAAAAACCTGAACTGCTTCATTCTCTTTTCCCGGTGAAAGAGCGACTAGGTTTCCAATGATTTTTGATATATCTTCCACTTCCTCCTCAATACTTATCAGTGATGAGGCTATCGCTTCATTCTGATTATTAAAACGGATATTCTCAAGATAATAATGAATGATCTCCAGGGGGTTATTTATTTCATGTGCCACTCCCGAGGCCAGAATACCAACAGAGGCCAGATTCTCTGAGAGCTGCATCTTTTTCCTAAGTTCCTCATAGGACGTAATATCTTCAATTATCAGAATGGTTCCAATCAGTTTATTACCCTCTCGTATGGGGAATAAGGTAATATTATTAAGAGTTGCCATCTTTTCTGTATAGAGACGCATATTAAAGTATTTCTTTTCTTTTCCCTTCTGCAGAGCAGGCCTGATCTGATTCAATATATCAGAGTTCTTTGAGCCCAGAAGAGCTGAAAGTTCAGTGCTGTCTTCAAGAATCTTCCCTTCAGGAAATAGTTGGGCGGCTTGTTTATTTACAAGCTTCACCTCTTCGTTTGTATTGATAAGGATAAGATTCACAGGTAGGTCATTCAGTATTGTTTCATTGAATTTCAGAAGTTCAGTAAAGGACTGCCGGGTCAGTTTCTGAAGGCTTTCAGTAATCTGTGTATAGGCCAGTTTAATCAGAGCGATCCGGTCAATCTTATCAGCATCTTCTGTGGCGAATACTGTTCCATTTCTAATGATTGAGACTTTGTCCGCAAAGAAGAAAATATCGTCAATCCTATGGGTAATGAAGAGCACACCCATCCCTTTCTCTTTTCTCTGCCGTAAAAGAGTATGAATCTTGAGAAGGCTTGCTGCGTTCAGTTTTTCCAGGGCTTCATCGATTATCAGAAGGCTTGGGTTTTTGTAAAGTGACTTCAGAATATCAACCAGAACCAGATCGCTGAGGCCCAGCTGCTTTATGGGTTTTTCAAGGTCCAGGTCGAAGTCCACTGCAAGAGATCCTAGGAAATATTGGACCTTCTTCAGCTGTCCTTTTCTTGTCTGTAGGGGGAAAACTGATGATTTTTCATCAAGAATTATATTTTCCCAGACTGTGAATTCCTCAATCAGGGGATTTTGCTGACTGACATAGTAGATCCCCAGTTCTCTGGCCTTTCTTCTGCTCAGCTTCAACTCTTCCTGTCCATTTATGCTGAGGCTTCCAGATTTGGGATTATAGAAACCGCTCAGTATATGGGCGATTGTTGATTTACCAGTACCGTGCTCACCTACTACTGCATGTATTTCTCCGCAGCAGACCTTGAGACTTGTATCTCTTAAAACGGGATAGGTTCCATAATCATAGCTGACTTTCTGGAGGGTTATCGTTTCAAGTTTCATAGCAGACCATGTTTTTCAAGACGGTTGTAGATTGTTCTGCGGCTTATATTCAGATATTCGGCTGTTTTCTTCTTGTTGTATCTGCATTTCTTCAGGGCCTCAAGAAGTTCCTCTTTTTCAAGCAGTTCAGGGTCTTCGTCATGAACTTCAACTGGCATATTTTCATTTCCTGAGAGATAGGGCGGGAGGTCCTGTTTTCTAATCATTTCACTGGAAGACATTGTCATGGCAAAATTAATTACATTTTTTAATTCACGGATATTTCCCGGCCAGAAATAACTGTTGATGATATTCCTTGCCTCGCCATCGAAAGCCTTCTCAGTTCCATACTCTTTCATAAAATTGCTGATAAGTCCGGGGAGGTCATCCTTTCTCTCTCGTAAGGGAGGGAGTCGGAATAATGCGGTATTCAAACGGTAGTAAAGATCTTCCCTGAACTGTTTTTCCCTGATCAGATATTCTAAATCCTTATTTGTGGCAGCTATGAAGCGGACATTTACCTGAATGGTTTTATCTCCTCCAAGACGTCTTATTTCACTGTTCTGTAGAGTTCTGAGAACCCTGGCCTGAATCTCCAGAGGCATATCACCTATTTCATCCAGAAAGAGGGTTCCTCCGTCGGCCTGTTCGAATATCCCTTTGTATAGAGAATCTGCTCCCGTATAGGCACCCTTTTCATGACCAAAGAGTTCATTATCTAAAAGATTTGCCGGGAAAGAGGCACAGTTTATTTTAAACATTTTCCGGGAAGCTCTGGTGGAATGATTGTGGACGTATTCGGCCATGATCTCTTTGCCGGTTCCGCTCTCTCCGATAAAAACAACAGGGAAATCTGTCTCCGACATCTTATGAATTTTCATCATAAGGCTGTTGATTCCGGGATTCATGGACTGATATGCGGCCGTTTTGCTGCTGAGTCGGTTTTTCAGCTCTGTATTTTCATTAGCCAACCTGCTGGATTGAAGAGCATTTTCAACCACTCTCTGAACCCGTGCAAAGGGGAGGGGTTTCTGCATATAATCCCAGGCTCCCAATTTTATGGCATCCACTGCAGTTTCTATACTTGCATAGCCTGTCATTATTATTACTGGTATCGATGTATCAATGGCTTTGATCTCTTTAAGAATATCTATACCGTTCTCATCTTTAAGCCTCAGGTCTAGAAGTACAACATCTGCCTTTTTATTCCGAATATAGGGGAGGGCATCTTTACTGTTAAGAGCATAATGTGCCTTATAACCGATATTTTCAAAGTCATGCGCCAGGATACGGCAGAGTTTTTCTTTATCATCAATGATCAATAGTGTGAAGTTAGTGTGCATGTTTAATAGTTTAACCTTTACATAATGTAAATCAGGTGCACATAATAATGCAAGCTTAATTTTTGTTTAAATGTCTAAGGAATTCTTTAAATTCATATGGCATAAATAAATATTGGTTTTTATGTTCTTTTTTTAGATGAGATGGCACGATCCTTGCGTTCTGGATAGGAACTCCCCAGAAAGGGGTAGGACATTCAAAGGAGTATTTATGAAACGTATTTTTACAAGTCTGATCATTCTGGTCTCATTGACAGCAATGAGCTTTGCTGGAGGTCAGCAGGACAGCTCTGGTGCATCTGAATCTAAAGTAATTAAAGCTGAGGCACTTCCAGAAGTCAGTGATAGCGATCTGGCCCTTGCGAAAGGACCCAATGGTGAAACTGCTGTTCGAGCCAGTGAAGTAGAATTGACTGATGCACAGGTTCAGAATGTAAAAGACGGTCAGTTCAAGGCCGCACTTCTCTGGGCAGGATCAGGCGAATGGTATAATGCTCTCTCCAAGGGAGCAGAAGATGAATTTGCACGTCTTGGGGTTAAAGTAGTTTCAAATGCGGATGCACAGTTTGATCCTGCTAAACAGGCTACAGATGTTGAAACATGTATGGCTCTCCAGCCGGATGCAATACTGACTCTTGTTGTAGACCCTGTTTCCGGAGCCCGTGCTTTTAGACCAGTTGTGGATAACAACATCGTTTTAGTTTTCGCAGACAACGGTGTGGATGGATACAAGGCCGGAAGTGAATATGTCAATGTTGTTACAGGTGACCATTACGGTATGGGCCGTGCTGCAGCGGAGCTGATGAATGATGCACTGAACGGTGAAGGTAAGGTCGGGTTTATCTATCATGATGCCGATTTTTTTGTGACCAATAACAGAGACTCTGCATTTAAGAAGGATATTGAGAACAAATATGCCGGTATGTCTATCGCTGCTGAAAAGGGATTTTCTGAAGAGAGTGCAACAGAGGAAGTCACTAATGCCATGATGACTCAGAATCCAGATATAACCGGGATCTATGTAGCCTGGGATGTTGCAGCAGAGGGTGTTGTCGCAGCTCTCCGTTCAGGAGGATGGAATGATGTCAAAGTTGTAACCCATGACCTGGGTGCTACTCTTGATCTGGATATCGCTTTGAAGGGTAATGTGTACGGAAAGGTTGCTGATGTCCCCTATGATATCGGAGTAACAATGGCTCGTTCCGCGGCACTGGAACTTATAGGTGAAAAAGTTCCTCCCTTCGTAGTCGTTCCTTATCTAAAAATGACCAGTGATAATATCAGAGAGGTCTGGAATCAGTCCCTCAGAAAAGATCCTCCATCAAGCGTTCTGAAGTCACTTAAATAAGCACTTTAAATCTTTCTGACTGACAATCTGCCGGAGCGGAATAAACTGCTCCGGTATTTCCCGGCTCCGGCCGGAGACCGGAGGACCTATGACAAACATTCTATCAAACAGGGAATCTTTCAAAGATTTCATAAGACAATATATTGTCTATATAAGTTTCATTTTTTTACTGATTATCTTTTCTCTCATATTACATGATAAGGGATTTCTCTCTTCACGGAATCTAATGAATATCCTGAGGCAGACAGCTATGGTTTCTGTAATGGCTGTCGGGATGACCTTTGCTATTTCTGCAGGAGAAATCGACCTTTCCATCGGCGGGACTGTTGCTCTCTCTGCTCTGATTGCCGCTCTGGTTTTGGAACGAACAGATGTGGTACTTCTTGCATTGGCTACGGCTCTTTTGACTGGAGGAATCATTGGACTGGTTAATGGTCTGATAACAACTAAGGCGCGAATCCCGGCATTCTTGGTAACTCTGGGTACATCCAGCATTGTTACCGGTCTTGCCCGTTCAATAACCAACCTGGAAGCTGTTCCTATTATAAATAAGAATTTTACATATCTGTTCGGTTCCGGTGATATCGGTGCTGTTTCTACACTTTTTGTCTGGACTGCAGTTGTTGCAATTCTCGGTCATATCCTATTAAAGCATACACCCTTTGGTAAAGCCGTTCTGGCAACAGGTGGTAATAGAAATGCAGCCCATTACACAGGAATAAAGACAGATTTTACCAGACTCATGGTTCTTGTTATCAGCGGTCTCTCTGCATCATTTGCTGGAGTGCTTTATGCCGGAAGATTGCATGGTGCCCGTTATACACTGGGTGAATCGGATGTCATGACTGTAATTGCTTCAGTCATTATCGGAGGTACCAGTTTTACTGGTGGCAAGGGAACAGCCATAGGGGCAATTCTTGGATCAATAATCATGGGAATGCTGAATAATGCCCTTCTTCTTATGGGACTTTCTGTTTCTGAGCAGATGATTGCCAGAGGTGTAATCATCATTATCGCCGTATCTCTCAGTCTGAGAGAAGGAAAAAATAATTAAGCTTTTGGGTTCTGATCTGAAAAATATCAAGGCTCTAAAAGAGCCTTTGTCGTATTAGGAGTTAACTATGTTCTTAAATGCACTTACCAGGAGAAATCCTGAATTCATAAAAGCGGCAGTAAGTCTTCACCAGGAAATGAAATTGCCGTCCAATTGCTGTGTTCTTGATTTGGATGCAATTGAAAAGAATGCTTCTTATATCAGTAATAAAGCCGCAACATTGGGAATTACTACTTTTGGAATGTCAAAGCAAATTGGTCGTCATAAGCCGGCTCTTGATGCTGCTGTTGCGGGAGGGATTAAGAGTTTTGTTACCGTTGATATAAAAGGCTTCCGATCTCTTAGATCAAACGGTCATAAGATCGGCCATGCGGGTCATCTGGTACAGATCCCTGCCGGGGATATTTCCTACTGCCTTTCACAGAAACCGGAATTCTGGACAGTCTTTAATAAGGAAACTCTCACAGTCCTTAATAATGAAGCACAGAGACAGGGACTCGTTCAGAAAATCTTTCTGAGAATTTATGGAAAGGGAGATAACTTTTATGAAGGTCATGCGGGAGGTATCCCAGTAGAAAGGCTTGAAAGTACTCTAGATTATCTTTCCGGTCTCGGCTCTCTCCGTTTTGCAGGACTGACAACCTTCCCCTGCCTTCTTTATAATGATGTCAGTTCAACAGTGGAGAAAACCCATAATCTGAAAACTCTCAGTGCTGCAGCAAAACGTCTGCATAATCTAGGTTTAAAGGATTTTGAAGTTAATGCTCCGGGAACAACTTCAGTAGAGATTCTGCCTCTCCTGGCTGAGGAAGGGGTCACACAGATAGAGCCGGGGCACGGTCTGACAGGTACAACTCCTTTGCATGCTGTCCGGGATCTTGTTGAAATCCCCGGTGTATTGTATTTGTCTGAATTGGCGCACCTGCATCAGGGGACACCCTACTTTTATGGAGGCGGTTTGTATATTGATCCTGTATTTCCTGATTATAAACCTACAGCCCTCTCTTCAAAAAGTAGTGCTCATATTCTGGACCGTTTTTATGAGGCACAGATTCCACCGTACCAGGCTATCGACTATTATGGCATGCTCCATGGAACAGAGGGTGCAGGATGTCAAATCGGAGACTCAGTGATTCTGGGGTTTCGCCCACAAGCTTTTGTTCGTACCTCCTATATCGCATCCATTAAAGGAATCAGCAGGGGCAATCCGGAGCTGGTAGGGATTTCTGATTCCAATGGGGGAGCTGTTCAATGGCCGTAAATACTATTCTTGAAATGAAGGATATCTGTAAGTCATTCGGACCGGTCAATGTTCTTAATAATATCAATTTCACTTTGCAAAAAGGGGAGATTGTCGGTCTGGCTGGGGCAAATGGAGCTGGTAAATCCACCTTGATGAAAATCCTGAATGGTGTTTATTCATGTGATGCAGGTTCGATCTCTGTTAATGGTAAAGTAGGTGTTTTTAATTCTCCCAGGGAATCTGCTAAGGCGGGTATCGCCATGGTTTTTCAGGATTTCAGCCTGATTCCGACTCTGACAGTCTGGGAAAATCTATTTCTGGCACATGAGCCTCTGAAAAGAAACGGCCTTATTGATAAAGAGTTCTGCATTAAAAAATCCAGAGAGATCTTCAAAAGACTTAAAATGGAAATTGACCCTGAAATCTATCTTGAGAAGCTTCCTGTCGGGAAGCAGCAGATAGTAGAGATCGCCAAGGCACTGAATCAGAGTGATGAAGGAGTTTTGATTCTTGATGAACCAACCGCATCCCTCTCCTGCACTGAAATTGAATCTCTATTTACAGTACTCAGAACTCTAAAGGAGCAGGGACTGTCCATTATAATAGTGACACATCATCTCCAGGAGATTATGGATCTCTGTGACAGAGTCTCTGTGTTGAGAGATGGACGTATTATTCTGGATTCTCCTGTACCGGAAATTACTCTTGATCATATTGTAGAGGCCCTAGTAGGGGATCAGATTGAACATGCAGATTTTCATTCAGGACGGAGTGATTCAGATGAGGTTGTTCTTTCTGTGGATAATCTTTGTATGGAGGGGTTCTGGACAGATTTATCATTCCAACTCTATAAAGGAGAAATCCTTGGGATAGCAGGAGTGCTGGGCAGCGGTAGAACAGAGCTATTAAGCTCACTCTATGGTCTTATGAAAAGCAGTAAAGGACAGATCTTCCTGGAAGGCAATCCGGTTGAGCCTGGAAATCCATCAGATGCTCAGGGACTGGGTTTCTTTATGATTCCTGAGAATAGGCACCGTCATGGCATCGTTATGGGAGATTCGGTTTATAACAATATTCTGATCCCTGTCTGGAGAAAACTCAGTAAGCGGGGTTTCCTGAAAAAAGATACCGGGCGGAACCTTGTGCAGTCACTGATCAAACGCCTGAATATAAAGGTTTATTCAATGGACCAGGATATTGCCAGTCTTTCCGGGGGGAATCAACAGAAGGCTGTACTTGCACGTTGTCTCAGCTCAGATTTTTCGGTACTTCTTCTTGATGAACCAACCATTGGTGTAGATATTGCATCGAAGAATGAGATTGCCTCGATTATCAATGATATGGCACATGATGGTCACTCTATAATCATTGTCTCCTCAGAGCTTGATGAGATGGCTAAGGTCTGTGACAGGGTCCTTCTTTTGAAAAACGGCGGTATTGCCAGTGAACTCTCCTATAGGATGGGGGATGAAATCAGTGAAGACAGTATAATGCGGCAGATTCAATAATCCAGTTTCAGGCTGCTCCGAGTTGCTCTGATAAATACCTTGTGATATTATTGTATGCAACAAAAGAGGAGCAGCTCTGATGCAGTTTACATCTTTAATAATTATGGACCCACTCCATATCAATGATATTTTCGGCCCCGACCAGGTTTCAGAAATAGAATCCATGACCACTCTACTTCATCCTCCCATGGGCAGGAAGGAAGCATTGGCTCGTCCCGATCTTCTGGAGAAGGTGAACCTTCTCTTTTCAGGCTGGGAAGGATGCTGTCTGGATGAGAATTTTCTAAAATCCGCCCCTGAACTTAAAGCCGTATTTTACGGAGCAGGTTCACTGAGAGAGATTGTAACCCCGGACTTCTGGAAAACAGATATTCCTATCACCACAGCCTACTCGGCCAATGCCGTTCCTGTTGCTGAATTTACATTTGCACAGATAATTCTGGCCTTAAAAAAAGCTCAGTACTTTACTCGTCTCTGTAGGGAGAATCAGAGCTGGGAAAAGCAACACGCCGAAGAAAAGATGATTCCCGCATGTTATGGATCTACAGTCGGGCTTGTTTCCCTGGGAATGATCGGTTCTCTGGTTCTGGATTTCCTTCAGAGCCTGGATGTTAAGATCAAGGTCTTTGATATTTCCCGGAATGAGGTTCTGGCAGCGGAGAAAAATTTTGAATATGTCTCTCTGGAAGAGATTTTTGAGAGCTGCGATGTCGTCTCTCTCCACACAGCGAATCTTCCTGCAACCAGGAAGATGATCAGCGGGGAACTTCTGGCCTCCATGAAGAAGGGGGCTGCTTTTATCAATACCGCCCGGGGGGCCATTGTGGATGAAGAGGCCATGATTGATGTCCTCATAAATCGTCCGGATCTCGAAGCTCATCTTGATGTTGTCTATCCCGAACCTCCTGCAGAGGATAATCCTCTGCTCTCTATGGCTAATGTATATATTACCCCTCATATTGCGGGTTCCCAGCAGAAAGAATGCAGACGAATGGGGCAGATGGCTGTTGATGAATGCAGACGATTTCTGGCAGCTGAAGCTCTTGTCTGGACTGTGACAGAAAAAATGATGGAGACCATGGCATGATAATTCCCGGACTTTGTTCTATTTCATTCAGACATCTTCAGGCTGAAGAGATTATCGGGCTCTGCTCAGAGTTGAAAATACCTGCAATAGAGTGGGGCGGAGACATACATGTTCCTCATGGTGATGCATTGCGGGCTGCCCAACTGGCTGAGCTCTGTGATGCTGCCGGAATCAGATGTCCATCTTACGGCTCCTACTACCGGGTGGGAGAGAGTGAAGCAGGGGGCCTCTCCTTTGATGATGTCCTGGCATCAGCCGATTCTCTTGGAGTGGAAACCATAAGAGTCTGGGCCGGCAGTAAGAATTTTACAGAGTATTCTGCTGCCGAACTGGCTGCAGCCGTGGATGATATAAGACGTATCGCTGATATGACTGAAGCTGCCGGAATGACCCTCTCTTTTGAGTATCATGAAAATACTCTGACCCATACCCCCGAAGCAGTCCTGGCGCTGGATAAGGCTGTAAACCATCCTTCTGTCCGCTTCTACTGGCAGCCCCCCCATGTCTTTAACGACCAGGCATGCCTGAATTCTCTCCTGGATCTGGGAGAGAAGTTGACAAATATCCATATCTTTCAATGGAAGCTTACGGAATTTCGGGAGCCGGATAAAAGAATCGAGCGCCGTCCCCTCTCTGAAGGAGTTGAGCGATGGAGCCACTTTTTCACTGCCTTACCAGGGAATGAGAATCGCTATGGTTTTATAGAGTTTGTAAAAGGAGATGATCCTGAACAGCTGCGGGAAGACTGGAATTCATTTCTGGAAATTCTGGAACGAAAAATTCCCGTTTAAACGGAATAAGCAAGGGCATAGCTCCTGGGAGTTGTGCCTATATTGGCCTTAAAACAGCGGATGAAGTGGGATAGATCTCCAAAGCCTGAATCATAGGCGGAATCACTCACTGATTTCCCCTGTTTTAGAAGGATGCATGCCAGCTGCAGCCGTCGCTGAATGATAAACTGATGAACCGTCATCCGGGTTATTTTTTTAAACTTGCCGTTCAGGGAATTCACGGATATTCCGAACTCCCGGCTTAACTGGGGCAGGGTTATTTCGTCCCTGATCCGCTGCTCTATAAATAAGAGTACATCCTGAATAAAATCCTCTTCCGATAAATCTTTCAGATGATCCTTTCTGTCTACAGGGACGGCATAAATCTCATTTAGGAAGATCAGTATTTCTGTCAGAATCATCTGCTGTTTCAGCTGTGAGGCAGGATGATTTGACTCTATTGCCTCCATCCCTTTGTTAAAGAGTAGGAGTAGTTTTTCATAATCCTCAGGATTCGGGCTTCTATAGTGACAGAAGTCGGGTTTCCTGTGATGGAAACAGGCAAAGAGCTCATAGTCTGTGGTATTCCAGTTCTGTAGAAAAGTATCCTGAAAGAGAACCATTTTCCGGGCATAGTTTTCGGTTTCGGGAGGAAGGGCCCTGTGAACATCAAGTGAGTTGAACAGGAGAATATCTCCCCTGTAAATCTCATAGAGAATATTCCCAACAAGATAGTGCATCTTCTCTGTTTCACAGATATATATTTCATTGATTTCATGCCAGTGCCATGGGGCCGGGAAACCGGGAGGGCTGATGGAGGAGTTGAGGCTGAAGGGTTTTTGAAAAATCTCCTGAGCAGGTTCCATTGCAAAAAGATAGCATGATTTGTGAAATATGCATATTAAATAGTTAAAAATGCAAAGATATGTGCAAATATCCTCGTGTATCATTATTCTGAGAATTGATATTGGAGTAGATAATGAGAGAATTGAAAGACTATCTTGATGATATTGAGAGCAGACTGGATGCAGAGCAGGAAGATAATATTCTTGATCAGTGGGATCAGTATGTGAACGGCCGATGGCAGGAACCTTACTTTATGCCCCGGAGAGAAAAATCCAAAACCCGTATTGAATGGCCGGAAATCAATATCAACGACTGTCTGGAAAGTGATGAGATTATGGCTATCGATCAGTTTGCCACGGTCTCTCATAATCTTTCCTGGGGATTCGGTGGTCTTCTTTCAGTAAGGCCGAACTTCGGGGTGGGAACTCTTCCCTCCTTATTCGGTGCCCCTCCTTTTATCATGCCCAGAGAGATGAATACTCTGCCAAATGTAAAAGAGCTTCCCGGCGGTATTGATGCGATAAAAGATGTAGTCGGCGGAGACATTCCGGATCTGAACGGCGGTCATGGAGCAGGTGTTTTCCGTATGGCTGAACTCTATAATGATATCTATAAGCAGTATCCTCTTATCTCAAAATATATCAGAACAGATCATCCCGACTGTCAGGGCCCTATGGATGTGAGTGAACTTCTGTGGGGTAGTGATATCTTTCTGGCTCTATATGACAACACAGACCTTGTTCACTCTCTCCTTGGAAAAGTCAGTGAAACCTATAAGGCATTCCTGGGGAAATGGTTTGATCTGATGCCTAAAAAAGATTCGATGAATGCTTTCTTCGGAAATGGCTATCTCGGCGCAATCTGCATCCGGGATGACTCGGCAATGAACCTCAGCCCCCATATGTATAAAGAGTTTATCCTTCCTTATGACTCGGCACTATTGAAGCATTTCAAGGGAGGAGCCATACACTCCTGCGGTAGGGTGGATCATTTTATCTCCTTCCTTGCAGAGATTCCCGATCTCCATGGTTTTAACCTGTCACAGCCCGAATACAATGATATGGAACTTGTCTTTCAGAATACTGCTGATAGAGCTCTCCCCCTCATCGGTCTCCAGGAAAAAGCAGCCCTTGCAGCCCATTCCGGAGGACGGGATCTTAAAGGGTTTGTGTCTCTGGAACAGAACTCTTCAGTCTGATCATGACGTTCCGGGGGAACCTTCTCTGTTTCCCCGGACAATCTCCTCTTTTATTTTCAGCCAGGCAGCAGGAATCAGTCGTTCCTCACTGACTCCGCTGACTATCAGATCTTCATCCTTATTATAATCCACCTTAATGTTGTCATGACTCTTCTCATCTTCAACAAGTCCTGAAGAGGCACAGCTTATCCAGAGTGAAGTACCGGGCATCTGTTTTCTAATAAGTACAGGGATGACTGTCCTGGTAAAAAGAAGATTACTGTTGGGTTCCGCTGGTATCTGCCAGGGTTCTACGGAATCTGTCTCTTCATCTGATTCCGCTATCAGCTCTGTAATTTTTGCAAAATGCCCGCATCCATGAAACTGTGCTTCACTGCCTTCCTGTTTGAACATAGATGTCTGTTTATGATCTTCAATAGGACAGGCTGCACCACCCTCGGCAAACACCAGAAATCTGTTGCTTTTGACAAGATGAAGCCTGATCTGTATCCCTTCAATCCATGTCAGGATACTGCGGATGGTCAGTCCTTCTCTAATCTCCCAGTCCGAGGATATTACATCGTCTCTGAACTGCCTGTTTTTGGTTCTGCCCCTATGGAGCCAAAGATTATCCTCTGTGTGTATCATAAGAGTATTGTCAGGATTCTGTTCTCCGATTTTACGACTGCCTACAGGAACGGAGAAGGGGATACGGCTGTTATAGGAAAGTTTTCCATATTTTTGTTCGTTGTGCCTGGGGTCGAATTCGGCAAATTGGCCGGCATTCAATATGGTTACATCACCTCTTTTATCACGGCATACAAGAAATCGGGGATGCTTTTGCAGTGAAACTTCCGGCAGCCGCATGGGGAGATCTTCTTCTTCTGCCTGCCAGAAGGAACTCTCTTCCGTGAGTGCAAGAACAAAGAAACTCTTCAGTCCCCAGTAGGGACCTCCGGGACCATTGTAGCCTTCTGCCATCAGCAGATTCGGGAAGGCATAACCAACTGTAAGGTATCCGTCATCCGAGAAGAAAGGTTTTTGAAACCACCAGCGCAAATGTCTGAGAATCATTCCTTTCAGAATACCCGGAGTGATCCAGGCCGCATAATTCTCAAGCCCTGCAAATGCCGCTGCCGACCAGAAAGAACACTGAGCAAAACGGTATGTCATACTACGGCCGTAGGCCACAGCTTCGCCTCCAGGGGCAAACCAGGCGCTGAAGTCTTTTGCGAATATGGCAGCTCTCTCCATAAATCTCCTGGAACGTTCGGGATCTTCTTTCATTCTGATTCCTGCATAGAGGAGTCCATAAAAGTGCATTCCGAATGAGATATAGTAGTCGTACTGTTCTGTATGGCCATCGGAATACCAGCCGTCTCCCTGATAGTAGCTGTCCAGCTCTTTCATATCCTCTTCAATCTGTGTATCAGAACCACCGGAGCATACATTTTTAAGACCTACGTTCACAAAGACTCTGAAGAAGAGCCAGTTGCAGGGCGGGTATTCATGGTCATTGGCAGATTCAAGCCATATCTGTAAATTCTTTTTTGCCTGATCGTCCAGCTTATCCCAGAACATTTCCGGACTGAGCAGAAGAGAGAGACCAAGTACGGCCATCTCAACAAATTTCTGATCCCTGTTAAAGGTGTCCCCCCAGTAGTCAGGATGCTCAGGGTTCACTCCCTTTGCCATCCCTTCGGCGCACATGGTTATATATTCTTCCATCTCTCCCGGAGGGGTTCCACCGGCAAGGGCGGGGACAATTCCCCAGAAGGGGCGGGAATAGCCTTCCAGTCCGGCTCCATTCATCGTGTAGTGAGCAGCTGTGCTTGTGGGAAGCATCCAGGTATTGCTATGTTTTAATGCCGCCGGCAGAGGTTTTATCAGAGTTTCGAGAGCCCTGACCATGTCGGCTCTGCTTTTCAGCGGATTGTTTTTCAGTTCATTGCTATACATCTTTTCTCTCCTGAGTTCGGGTTCGTTTTCTGAATTCGCCGGGGGGGATTCCATATAGAGACTGAAAGCTTCGGCTGAAATGAAACTCATCATAAAAGCTGAAAGTATCTGCAACTTCTTTCAGTGACTCTTCTCCACTTCTCAGGAGGTCTGCTGCTTTTTCAAGTCTGAGGTTCCTGTGAAATTCCATTGGAGTCGTATTCCATACTCTTTTAAATTCTCTGTTGATATATGTTTTGGAAACGTTGAGGCGTCGGGACAAATCATCAAGATTCAGCTTCTCTGTCAGACTGTTTCTGATTATCTCCGCTGTCTGTTGAGGCAGTTTTTCTTTTTCTCTATCCCTGTTGAGTCCGGTGATCATCTGCCATATCTCCGCCAGTTTAAGGTGAATCTCAAAACTGCTTTTTCGGTAGTCTTTCTGAAGATCACCGTATGCATAAAAGAGTTTCATCCATCTTAAAACCTGGTCATTATCAAGACTGATCAGTGAAGGAAGGCTGTTTTGATCCTTCCCGGTTATTTCAGACATAAGTGATGTAAATGGAATCTTCAGTACTGAATCTCCGCATACATACTCAAAGGTTATCTCTGAATATTCCATTTCTCCCTTATTACAGGGATAGAAGTCATGATCCTCTCCCGGGCTGACTAGAAGGAGGGTCCCCGGGGTAATATCCACTCTTCTATTTTTATAAATTACCTGGTTCTTACCTTTTGTGTATAAAACAGCGTGGTAAACATCATGGCTGTGAGGGGAGCCGTATTCATTGTCCTTCAAGGCATTTACTTCGGTGATAGAGCTGTGTAGCAGAGAAAAATCGTAGCGGGTATTATCCCTGTGAATACTGAGGATCGAGGACTCGGCTTCTCTGGTTTTGCTAATGTAATATGACTTCATTGTGTTTGAATATACATTTATAATGCCATTTTTGTCTAATAATAAAGGTATAAAGTTTTACATTATCTATTTGTATGCTTATTGCTATATCCCATGTATAATACTAAGACTTAATCTGTAATATTCAGGAGTTCTATGCTCTTCATGAAAAAAGAAAAAAGTTTTTTTCTCTCCATTCTGGGATTATTTCTTATCTTGAGTCTTTTTATAATAATTCTGGCGACAAGCCTGTTTATAAATAGAACCCGTATCGTTGTCAGAAATGCTTTTGCCGAGAGAAACCTGACATCTACCAGTCAGGTAAGCCATATGTTTGATGTGCTTCATGCACAGATGATTCCGGGACTGAAAGAGGCCAGCTATAATAATCATCTAGTCTCCAGTCTGATGTACTCTAATGATCTTACTAAATCAGAAATGCTTGATGGAATAGAGTATCTGGATGGTCTTCTTCTAACCTATCCGCTGATCCACTCTCTCTATCTCTATAATGGGCAGATGGACATTTTTCTGACAACATCCACCGGATATGAGGCTGCCGAAAATTTCTATGACCGTGAAGTACTGAATCTCCTGGAGCACTTTGATCATACCTACATTGACCGCTACTGGCCCCGGCAGGGAACCACTCAGTACTCCCAGTACAGAACTGAAAGCCAGTTTGATACCCTGACTCTACTGATGGGGACCACCCCTAATAATAATGCCCCTATCAAGGGGGCTCTGATCTCCAATATCGATGTTGTTGCCCTGGAAAAAATCATTAATACTGAATTTGATCATCCGGATAACAGTATTTTTATCTACAACCAGGAAGATGCTCTTATTGCCAGAACCGGAATAATGGACAATGAGGAGATGCAGGCCGTCTTTTCCCGGATATTGGAATCAGACAGTGAGGGGAGGGGCTCTTTTCTTGTTGAGAATAATCATCTGGTCAGTTATCAGTTCAACTACAGGCTGGGCTGGTACATTATCTCAGTAATGCCCCTGGATGATCTGGACAATTCAATTCTTGATGTGAGTAAAAGAATCCTCTATATAATGATTATACTTCTTCTTTTCAGCTTTGCCTTATCCTATCTGGCCAGCCGCAGAGTTTATAAGCCCATTATCTCTCTGGTAAATTATGTCTCTGATGACAGCTCAGGGCATTCTGTACTTCCAGTAAAAAATAACAGTAGAGAAATCAGCTTTATTACAGGGCGCTACAAGGATATGCTGGATGAAAAAGAGTCTCTTGAGGAATCACTTGAGGAGCTGCAGGATGACTATCGTATAGAAATCTTCCGGGCGATTCTGGACGGTCATAAGTATCATTTCTGGGAAGAGGAGCTCGTTGAAGGAGATGTAAAACTCCTGAGAAAACCGCTTTCACTTTTTGTCCTTCAGATTGATGATTATTATCGCCTGATTCAGGATATGGACCGAAATCTGTTCAGGACAAAAAGACGCTCCATGGTCAGTCTGATTCAGAGCGGTCTGAATGATGAAAATGAAGTCCTCATTGATAAAAGCAGCCGGAATCTTGTCTGTCTCCTGTCAGGTCTACCTGATAAACATCTAAAGCGTATGCTGGAGCTGCAGAAACATATCCAGATGAATACAGATCTTACTGTCAGTATCGGTTACTCTTTCCGCAGCAGCATTGAAGATAACTGGCTTCATACACTTTATGATCACTCCCTTTCTGCGGCGAATGGCAAGTTTGCTCTCGGTTTCAATCAGTTTAATGAATATCTGGATCAGGATAAAAGTACTGTTATGTTTCCAGGAGATGTAGCGGATAAATTACTAAGCTGTCTCAGACAGGGCAACTTGTCAGGTGCAGAAGCAAAGCTTGAAATGATCAGAAAAAATCTGACCCAGGCTACCTATCAGGATTTTGAACAGCACATCAGAATTTTCTCCTACCGTATCCTCCGTTTTCTTAAAGGTATGAATATGCCTGAATTACAGAAGCTCCTGCAGCAGGTGAGATCTCATCCTGAAACCCTGGAGACTCTGGCTAATTTCCAGATCTTTTTTCTGGATATTTTGAAGACCCTCAGTGAACAGACAGGAAAGGCCGGCAGGAAGGGAGTCGTTCATTTCAGAGAGATTGAAGATAGTCTGCTGTTACATTATAAAGATCCGGCCTGCTGCGTACAGTATCTTGCAGATGACATGAAAATGTCTATCAACTATATAAGGCAGATCTATAAGGATTTTTCAGATAACTCCCTGTCAGATGAGATTAACCATCTCAGGGTTGAAGAAGCCGCCCGTCTTCTTGTGGAAACAGATGATGTTATTAAGGATCTGTATTCAAGAGCAGGGTTTTCAAATTACAATTCCTTCTTCAGCAGTTTTAAGAAAATAAAGGGGATAACACCTGCTGTTTATCGAAGAAATTATGAAAATGAGCAATAATCGGTAATTTTGAGAGTGAAATTCGGGAAAATCCTTAGTTTTTGTTAAAATACGAAGTAGCCAGATTAAAGTTTGCATGCAAATAATTCTTCATAATTATTCCCATAAAGGAGATTCTTAGATGAAAAAATTACTTGTGGCATTTTTACTGATGCTGCCCCTGGTTTCAACTTTTGCTGCCGGTCAGCAGGAGGAAGCTGCCCCCGCTGACGGTCCTGTTTCTGTAGACTTTTATACATGGTCTGACGGAGATGATGACTATTCCGATCTGTTCGAGGCATTTAATGCGGCTAACTCAGATGTACAGATTAATCCTCAGTATATTCCCCCCGCAGATTATGAATCCAAACTGACAACACTGCTTGCCGGTGGTATGGATATGGATGCCTATATGCAGAAAAGACAGGTGGATATGTTTGCTCAGAATGCAAACGGTTATATTGAACCTCTCAATGATCTTATTAAAAAGCATAACTTTGATTATTCCACAATGAAGTCCTGGGCCGATGCCATAGAAGTAGATGGTGATGTTCTTGCTTTGCCCCATAGAGGTGGAAAATACTACACCTACTACAATGTAAAACCATTTGAAGCCAAGGGCCTTCCTACTCCTACTGAACTCGTAGAAAAAGGAGAGTGGACCTGGGACCGGTATGTTGAATTGTCTCAGCAGGTTTCTGAAAATGATGGTAAGACTTTCGGCTCCAGTATCTATACCTGGGGAAGCTGTCAGATCTATCCTGCCGGTCAGAATAATGTTCAGTTCATTGATAGCGATGGAAATATCGATCTTAATGAATATGCACTGAAATCAGTACAGATCAGAAAGACACTGGAAGACGGTCTGGATATGCCCAAGCTGGTAGACCTGAAGGTGACTAAAACTCACTACTCCCAGGTTTTCTACAGCGGTATGTCCCCCATGCTTCTGATCGGTGAATGGTTCCCCGGAATCATGAGAAATGGATTTGATAAGGGATTGGTTGAAGGTTTTAATCCTGAAGATTTCAGAATCACAAGACTCCCCAGTGACTCTCCAGAGTACTACTCCGTAGGAGCTCCCACATTCGGTCATGTTCACAGCAAGTCCAGGAATAAAGATGCGGCCTTTCAGGCTCTGTCCTGGTTTGCCACCATTGATGGTGCTAAAGTGGAAGCCGGCCTCGGTCTTCTTCCTCCTGTTGTCAATGATGAAGTAAAAGCCATCCTGGCTAAGAATATTGTGGATGAAACTTCTCTGGGATACTTCACTGAAGATGTTCCTGTTCGTCCTATGATCTACAACAAGTACGGCAGCAAAGTTGAGCAGCTGATCTCCCGTTTCACTGAAATGTATCTGATGGGTGATCTCACAGATGCCGACTATCTTTCAGAACTGGAAAAAGAACTTCAGACTATCGCTGACACCACTGACTGATCTCTAATAATCTAATAAGGGAGGGCTTGCGGGTCCTCCTGTTTTTTCGGAGTTAATCACATGAAAATAAAATCTCTTGAAAGAGCAAGCTGGTTCACAGTTCTATCCTTCCTGCTCCCGGGATTTACAGGATTTCTGCTTTTTGTCTTTATTCCAATGATCTCAACTATCGGAGTTGCCTTCACAAACTATTCGGGAGGTCCCAATTGGAAGTTTATCGGGATCAGGAATTTCCGTTATCTGATGGAAAGCAGCCAGTTCCATCAGTCACTTCTGGTGACACTGCAGTTTGTTTTTTTTACAGTAATCTTTCAGATCCTTTTAGGACTTCTTTTTGCCGTTCTTCTGAATCAGGGGTTTCGGGGAACTACCTTTTTTCGCAGCCTGTTTTTTATGCCCAATGTGCTCTCAGCCGTTGGTGTTTCCCTTGCTTTTTCTCTGATATTTCATCCCGGAGCAGGATTTGCCAATCAGCTTCTAGCCAGCCTGGGACTTCCTCCCAATACCTGGCTGACCAGTTCTGATACAGCATTGATGTCTATTATCATCGTAACACTCTGGATGTCCTTCGGGTATTATATGGTCATCTTTCTGGGAGGCCTTCAGTCTATAAGCCCCTCCCTGTATGAAGCGGCAAGTATTGACGGAGCTAATGGATTTCACACTTTTTTCAAGGTGACCCTGCCCATGCTCAGTCCCACCATGTTTTTTGCCATGACCATGAGTATCATCGGCAGCTTCAAGGTCTTTGACCAGGTATTTATGATGACCGGTGGACAGGCTGGAGGTGGTCCTGCTGGATCTACCAATGTAGTCGTTTTCGATGTATATCTGAACTCCTTTACAAATTATAAATTCGGTTATGCTTCGGCAGAATCTCTGATCCTCCTAGTCATCATTCTTGCCATTACCCTAATTCAATTTCAGAATCAGAAAAAGTGGGTGACCTATGACCTCTAAATCAATTATTCAAAAAACAGTCTCATGGCTGATGCTTTTACTGACAACGGCTTTTGTTTTAATCCCTCTTTATATGATCGCTACAGCATCTTTCAAGAATGAAAGAGATATTTTTGAGGCTCCTCTGGTTCTGTGGACCGAGAATTCGGGCATTTTTAACTTCAAGCAGCTGGATCGTTTTCCCCTGTATATCTGGAATTCAATCAAGGTCACTTTTTTCTGTACTGTCATACAGCTGGGTACAGCATCTACTTCTGCCTATGCTTTTTCCAAATTGAAATGGAGAGGCCGGGATGCCTTATTTGTTCTGTATCTGATGTCCATGATGATCCCTATTCAGGTTATTATCATTCCTCAGTTTATGGTGATCAAGAATCTGGGACTCTATAATTCTCACCTGGCTTTGATTCTTGTAGGCTCTTTTACCGTATTTGGAACATTTCTGATCAAGCAGTTTTTTATGACACTCCCGGATTCCATTATGGAATCTGCCCGGATTGACGGTGCTCATGAGTGGGTCATCTTTCTGAGAATTGTCATGCCCCTGGCTAAGACCGTTATGGCCACTGTACTTATCTTCTCTTTTCGCTGGTTCTGGAACGAATTTTTCTCGGCTCTTATCTATATTGCCAGTCCCGAATTGAAGACATTACCATTGGGAATGACTGATTTTGTGACAGAGTATATGGTCTATTTCGGTCCCCAGATGGCTGCGGCTCTGATATCCATAGTTCCTGTAATGATTCTATTCCTATCTCTGCAGAAATACTTCATTCAGGGAATCGCATCCAGTGGGATTAAAGGTTAGATCAATTATGCTCCAGGATAAATTAGAAAAAACACAAGCCTCTGTTCAGTCATTTGAGATTAGTAATTTTCTTCCCTCCATTAATTCCCTGAGGACCATGGATTCAATCTCTTTAGAAGCCCGTGAGGTCATCAGAGAATCGGGACGACAGGCGCTGGCTGAAGATATTCCATCCTTACGGGCAACTCACTATATGGAATTCAGGCGCAATGGAAATAGAAGTCATTTCGAAGCACTCTATTTCAGAAGACGGATTCTATTAGTCAGAATGTTGAAGGCTTTTTGTTTCGGAGAAGAAAGCTCTGAAATGCTGGATGGCATCATCAACATGGTTTCGGTAATTTGTGATGAGTGGAGCTGGGTCATTCCTGCTCATAACTGGCCGAATGATGAGACCGGGAAAGCCCTGCCTCCATTGAAGCCGCCACGGGTGGATCTTTTTGCCGCCAACACAGCCTGTCTTATGGCAATCTGTATTCACTATCTTAAAGAACCATTGATGGTAGAAGCGGATAAGCTGGTGGAACGTGTCGAGACTGAGTGCCGCAGACGGTGTATCAATCCCTATATGCAGAATGATGATCACTGGTGGATGGGATATCATGACCATCCCGAGCATGGAGAACTGAACAACTGGACTCCATGGATTACGGATAATTTCCTTCATTGCCTCCTTTGTCTTGAACCTGAACAAAGGGAGCTGAAGGCTGCTGCAGGAAGATCTTCTGATATTCTTATTAATTATCTGAAAGTTCTGCCTGCAGATGGAGGCTGTGATGAAGGCGCTATTTACTGGGATCACGCTGCCGGATCACTCTTTGGCTGTCTTGATATTCTGGACTTTGTAAGCGGTGGAACACTCCAGCTTTTGGAAGATCAATTTGTCAAAGATGCCGCATCCTATATCAGAAGAGTCCATATCGATGGTTCTTATTATGCCAATTTTGCAGACTGTCCCGGTGTGTTGGAACATATGCCATTCGGGCTCATGTACAGGATGGCAGAACTCCTGGGAGATAAAGAGCTGAGTCATCTTGCCTGCAGACTGAACAGCCGGAGCAGTGGGGATAATTCTCATGAAGAAGCCTTCTCAGTGCATAGGGATTTCCGTAATTACCTCTTTCCCATACAGGATATTGAAACAGTTCCTGAGGGCGGAGGCGGGGTCGATGTCTTTCCCGACACTCAGGTCTATTTGCATAAGTCTCAGGATCTCTTCTTTTCATGCAAAGGCGGACACAATGGTGAGAGTCATAATCATAATGACGTAGGTCAGTTTATGGTCTACTGGAAAGGACAGCCTGCAGTGATTGACCCAGGTATTGGTGAATACACCAGAGAAACCTTCAATCATATGCGTTACACAATCTGGACCATGCAGTCCGGCTGGCATAACCTGCCGGTTATCAATTCTATGAAACAGAAAGAGGGCCGCGAGTTCAGAAGCAGCAGCTTTATTACTGATGCAAACAGCTGCCGGATTGGTCTGGAAAATGCTTATCCCGGGACTGCAGGAATAAAATCCTGGAACAGAACTTTTGATGTCTCTGATGATGAAGTCTGTCTGACAGATCTCTGGGAATTAAAGGCTGAAAAAAATTCTGCAGTCTGGCATTTTCTCAGTCTTGAAGAACCATTGCTGTCAGAAGGATTTGTAGTGATTCCACTGGCTGAAGGTAAGATTGTAATCAGCTTTCCGGAAGACCTCCTTGAGGGGTGCCTGGATTTCCAGAAAATACCTGAGGATGACAGCAAGATGAGGGTCTGGGGAAAAGACCGTATCTGGCGTATCAGCCTTGAAAATAAAAATCCTCTGGCAGCAGCAGGAAAAGTTCAATTTAAAATCAAAGGAGAATAATATGGCCGAACATGAAGGCGCTTTTGAAGAGAATATCCACAACAGAGAATACAGGAAAAAATATACTGCAAAGAAAATAGATGCTTCTTTCACACTCTATGATCACTTCAGAAAGAGTGAGAAGCTGGACGGAATCTGGAATCATCATGCGGACGTTTATGACACATGTTTAAGGCAGGAGTGGTTCACCGAACCCCGTAAGGATGAAGAGGGTTGGACATTACCCTGGGATTGGGATTTCAATGAATGGGATACCATCAAGGTTCCCTCCACATGGAATACCCAGCAGGAGCAGTACAAACTCTATGAAGGCTCCATGCTATACACCAGAACCTTCCGTTATGAGAAGGAAGATTCAGAGAAGGTCGTTTTGAAAGTTGGGGCAGCCTATCATAATTCAATGGTATTTCTAAACGGTTCCTTCCTGGGTTACCACGAGGGAGGAGATACTCCCTTCTATCTTGATGTGACAGACTATCTTCTGGAAGATAACCGCATAGTTATCTCTGTTAATAACACAAGAACTCCGGGACGAATCCCGACTATATTTACGGACTGGTATAACTATGGTGGTCTGTACCGCTCGGTGGAACTTTTCCGTCTGCCCTCTGCCTATATCAGTAATTTTAAAATTGCCCTGGTTCCAGGAAGTAATTACTCCAGAGTGAAGGCTGAAATTACAGTAGAAGGAGAAGGCATTGAGTCGGCCGGTTTGGAAATCACTGAACTTGGCATCTCTGAGACCCTTAAGCTGTCAGGCGGCAAAGGAAGTATTGAGGTCGACTGCAGTCCGGAACTCTGGAGTCCTGAGAATCCAAAGCTCTATGATGTAACAGTCTCGGCCGGTGGAGATACAATCCGTGAAAGAACCGGTTTCCGGGAATTTAAAGTTGTAGGCAGCTCTGTTTTTCTGAATGGTGAATCCATCAAACTGAGAGGCGTCTCCTGTCATGAAGAATCAGTTCCCAATGGAAAGTCTGTTACAGAAGCTGAGATAAGAGAGAACTTTGCTCTTATCAAAGAGCTTCATGGTAACTTTATGCGCCTGGCTCACTATCCTCATACAGAAATGGCTGCCCGTATAGCCGATGAACTGGGAGTTCTCCTCTGGGAAGAGATTCCTGTGTACTGGGCCATCCATTTTGAGAATAAAGAGACCATTGATAACGGCCGGCAGCAGCTGACTGAACTGATTAAGAGAGACTTTAACCGCCCCTCTGTCATTATCTGGTCTGTGGGGAATGAAAATCCCGACACCGAAGAGCGCCTGACCTTTATGGGCGGGTTGGCTGATCTGGCAAGGGAACTGGATGATACAAGAGCCATCTCCGCAGCCTGCCTCTGGGATCAGGCCAAGATGAAGATTGATGACAGACTGGCAGACAAGCTGGATATTATCGGTATAAATGAATACTTCGGCTGGTATAACCCCCACTTTGATCTGCTTGAAGAGTTCTTCAACAACAGTCATCCCGATAAACCGGTTATCATTACTGAGCTTGGAGCAGGAGCCAAAGCCGGCCACCATGGCGGCAGGAATGAGATGTTCACCGAGGAGTACCAGGAACGGACCTATGAGGAGCAGATCCGATGTATCAAGGCACAGCCCTGGATTGCGGGAATCTCTCCCTGGATACTATATGATTTCCGTACACCTGTTCGCTGCAACAAGTTCCAGAAAGGATATAATCTGAAGGGACTGCTTTCTGCGGACAAGAGCCATAGAAAGCTGGCATTTTTTGTGCTGAAAGATTTCTTCGGCAGCTGGAAGGTCAGTTGAAACTTTTCAGGTTTTTAATCCAGCGGGCACTCAGCTCGAGCCATCCCTGAACATGGGGGACCGTCATACTGGTGTCTCCGCTTTCATCTGTTTCTGCAGTTGCAAGTGAGAGACCGTGAGGACCGCTGGGGTAAATATGGAGTTCGAATGGAATATTCTCCTTCTTCAATGCCTTGGCAAAGAGGAAGGAGTTTTCCACCGGCACAGATGCATCATCGGCTGTATGCCAAAGAAAAGCGGGTGGAGTCTGATTCCCGACCTGTTTCTCAAGGCTCATCTCTTCGAGGAGCTGTGCATCCGCATTCTCTCCAAGTAAATTATCAAAAGATCCTCTATGTGCATCCTCTCCGGAGCTGATTACAGGGTAACTTAATATCAGGGCATTCGGTCTGTTCTGTCCGCGGCTGCTGCATATCTCATTTTGCAGATATTCCTTATTCCAGTGAACTCCCAGACTTGCTGCCAGATGGCCTCCGGCAGAAAACCCGCACACTATGATTTTTTCCGGATCTACATTCAGTTCCCATGCATTTTGTCTGAGAAGGGCAAGGGTATTTGAAACATCCAGCAAGGGCGCGGGGTGCTTGTGTGGTGCCGTTCTATAGTGGAGAATCAGAGCATGAAAGCCCTGATCGTTATAGGCCCGGGCTACAGGTTCGGCTTCCCGGGGAGAGGTGAATCCATAGCCTCCGCCGGGACAGATCAGAACACAGGGGAGGGCCTTCGGGCTCTCAATAAATGAGGGGATAATGTAGGGTGTCTCAGAGCTGCTGTTTGCGGCCTCTCTTATAGTCTTCTCCATATTTCTACATATGTCATTCATATTTTTGCTCCATAATCTGTTATTCTTTTTGCCTGTTCTGCAGGAAACATATCTATTGTAATACTATTCAAATCCTATGTCAGGGTTTTATAGATTACACGCCTATATAGGGGGTTCTTGTTCTCTTTCTATAGGCCCCTGGACTCTCACTCCTTTTTTTTCTGAAGAGCCTAGAAAAATAGAGGGGGTCTTCATATCCAAGGGAGGAGGCAATCTCCTTTATGGACATATCGGTTTCCGCAAGCAGGCGGCAGGCCTGACGCATTCTGATTTCGATAACAGTCTGTCCAGGGGGAATTGTATACATCTCTTCCCAGCAACGCCTGAAACTTGACGGGCTGAAACCTCTCTCTTCAGCCAGACTATGAAAATCAAAATCACTGCTGCAGTCTCTTTCCATATGCAGATAGAGCTGTTGTAAAAAGACTTGAAGCTCTGTCTCACGTGGAAGCAGGGATTCCTGCCTGGAGTAGAGAATCAGTTTTTCAAGTGACATATCAATCCTGTCGTAGAAATCACTGCTCCCCTTTAACACATCCTGAGTCTGAAGCTGTAAAACTATATCTCTGATCTGCTCCAGTATCTCCCCATGTTGTTGTATTTTCCATAATCGGATCTCCAGCAGTCCACGCCTTTGAAAGTAATCAAAGTCCCTTGCCGGGTAGATGACAAACAACTCTTCCCATTCACCATCGGGTCCGTAATTCATGGGTACACCGGGGCTCTGTGTAATAACCATTGGAGCCCGTACGGGGAGAAGTTTTCCATCAAGTTCATAAAAGCCGCGGCCTGAGAGGATAAAGGAGAAGTTCTGTGTCTGAAAACTATGTCTTATCCTCTCCCTTTTATGGGGCGAATAGCCGACAGATTGTACTTCCTTACCTTCGGGATATCTTCGGGGGCTGGACTCTATATGGTAGAACCAGCCTTCTTTAAACAGTGACATATGACAATATTGTCCATGTAAAATGAATTATGTCCATTTATTTCTGAATATAAGGGTGCTAATGTGAAAAAATAATACAATTACTGCCGGGGATGCAAATAGGACCCGGTAATTTATAAGGAGTCAGAATATGAACATCGGCATTGTCGGCTGCGGCAATATAAGTGATATCTATTTCAAGAATCTTACAAATCTTTTTCCTGAAACTACTATTGTCGGATGCTGTGACCTGGATGCATCAAGAGCAGAAGAGAGGAGCAGTGAATACGGAGTTCCCATATTCACTACTGAAGAACTTCTTGGGAATAAAGATGTTGATATTATTCTGAATCTGACCACACCGGAGTATCATGCCCGGATCAATACAATGGCACTTAATAATGGAAAACATGCCTATTGTGAAAAACCCTTTGCTCTGAACCGGGAAGAGGGCCTGGCGGTTCTCAGGCTGGCGGAAGAAAAGGGGCTGCGTACCGGATGTGCTCCCGATACATTTCTGGGCGCCGGAATTCAGACCTGCCGAAAGCTGATAGATGAGGGTGTTATCGGTAAAGTCCACTCGGCCTACGCCTTTATGCTCTGCCCCGGTCATGAGAGCTGGCATCCGGGACCTGAGTTCTACTATCAGCCCGGCGGCGGACCCATGCTTGATATGGGACCCTATTATCTGACGGCTCTGGTAAACCTCCTTGGGCCGGTGAGTTCAGTCTATGGTAAAACTTCAAAGGCCTTTGAGAAGAGAATCTGCAGTGCAGAAAACACAAGGGGACAGGTGATAGATGTAAATACCTGGACTGACTACAAGGGAATCCTTGAGTTTGAATCAGGGGTGAGCAGCATTGTATGTATGAGCTTTGATGTTTTTAACTCTGAGGTTCCCAGAATAGAAATTCACGGAACAAAGGGCAGCCTTATGGTTCCTGATCCCAATACATTCGGCGGTCCTGTAAAGCTTTTCCGCAAGGGTGATGAAGAGGCTGTGGATATTCCGCTATACGCATTTCCCTATGACGAAAACAGTAGAGGAATCGGGATTGCTGATATGGCTCGTGCTCTGGACGCCGGAGATAGTCATCGTGCCTGTGGACAGCTTGCAATGCATGTGCTTGATACCATGCTGGCCTTTGAAGATTCCCATAAAGCCGGAGTGCCGGTCTCTCTAAATACAAGCTGTGTCAGACCGGATGCTCTGGGTCATGCACTTTCTCCTGGTGAGTTGTAATAGAACCTGATAGAAATAATTTAAATAAGGAATAAACAATGAAAAAAGCATTGATAACATGGGGTGGCTGGGATGGACATGAACCCGAAGCCTGTGCCCGTATTTTTGAAAAAATACTGAAAGATAATGACTATGAGCTGGTATTTACCGACTCCATGGACTGCTACACAGATAAGGCTCTCATGAGCTCTCTTGATTTGATTGTACCGGTCTGGACTATGAGTGAAATCACTGAGGATCAGTGGAAAGGGTTGAAAGAGGCTGTACTGGAGGGCTGCGGGATTGCCGGCTGGCATGGCGGTATGGGTGACAGTTTCCGTCAGAATGTGGAGTACCAGTTTATGGTCGGCGGTCAGTGGGTCGCCCATCCGGGGGGTGTCATTGACTATACAATTCAGATTACTTCAGATGATCCCATAGTTGCCGGATACAGTGAGCTGCAGATGCACTCAGAGCAGTACTATATGCATGTGGATCCTTCCAACGAGGTTCTGGCAACAACTACCTTCAAGGGTGATCAGGACGGGATGGGCTGGATTAAGGGTACGGTTATGCCTGTTGTCTGGAAAAGACAGTACGGTAAAGCCAGAGTTTTCTACTCATCCATCGGCCATATTGCCTCGGACTTCAAGGTTCCGGGAGCCACCGAGATTATGACCCGGGGAATGCTCTGGGCAAGCCGCTGATTATCAGCAGGGCAGTGATTCACTGCCTTGCATGAGGCGCGGTTTCTCTGTAATCTAAGGCATGATATTATTGGATTATGAAGCCGACCGTTTTGGTGGGGCTATACTTTCATCGGAAAAACTACCTGTTCTTTCCGACTATAAAAATATTCTTGAGAATACGATTTCTGAACTCAGGAAAAACGGAATAAAACTTCTTTGGCTCTTTCTTCCTATAGACCGGGCCGATCTGGTAGAACTCTCTGTGAATGCTGGATTCACCTATCATCATGCCGATGCAAAGGGGATACAGCTTACTCTAGCTCTGATTCCCGGTGCCTTTATTCCCGACTATGCAACACACTATTTAGGAGCCGGCGGCGTGCTGGTTGATGACGAGAACCGCATTCTTGTTATTCAGGAAAAACATCACACCAGACGTCATTATAAACTCCCCGGAGGAGCCCTTGATCCTAATGAACATATTGCCCATGCGGTGGTCAGAGAAGTCCGCGAGGAAACCGGAATTGAGAGCGAATTTATCTCTCTGAACTGTTTCCGTCACTGGCACGGTTACCGTTATGGAAAGTCTGATATCTATTTTGTATGCAGACTGAAACCCTTAAGCCATGATATTACCCTTGATCCCAATGAAATTGCAGAAGCTCTCTGGATGCCCCTTGATGATTATCTGAATCATCCGGATACACACCCTTTTAATATAAAAATTGTTAAAACCGCTTTAAGCAGCAGAGGATTGAAGACTGAAGAGATAGAGGGTTATGGTACTCCCGAATCCCATGAGATGATGTTTTAGGCGGCAGCAGTCAGGGGCTTGTATTGAAGTGGATATATCCTTTTTCAGATCTTGTCTCACTGATAAATGAGATTCCCTCTCCATAGATTTCCATATAATTACCGTATGCCCGGTATGCACCTTCTCTGTCTTTCTCATCGTAGTGAACTATTATTACCGGTTTTTCTTCATCCAGAAAGGCCTGCATATCTTCTGAATACCACCAGTTGAGGTTCTCCGATCCCGATTCAAAGGTTACTCCATCATAGTTTTCTGCACCCCTGCGCCAGTTCTTGGACATGCATTTTATCCCTTTTGACACAGCATATTCTCTTAGTTCCTCAATGTAGGCCAGTGCTTCGGTCTCTCCTGATACCAGATTATATTCATCCCTGGTTTCTTCATTGAACATCCAGTCCATATTATCAAATTCCAGCCAGTCAAAACCCAATTCTGCGGCCCGGTCAATTCTGTCTTTCATAATATCAGTCAGACCCGCTTCAATCCGGCTGACATAGTATTCACCCGCCCATTCTCCCCACTGTTTATCACTAAGATATGGTTTCATCTCTTCAAAATCGGAGCGCCATTCCTCTCCTGTACCTATGCTGATATAGGCGGATATTTCATTCCCATCAGACTTCACAGCATCCAGTTCCCCGAATGTGAGAAAGTCTTCATCAAAGGGATCCATCAGAACATAGGCATTTTCAGCTGATGCCTGTATGAGAGCCAGAGAGTCGGGTTCGTAGTTTTCCTGATAGGCCTGATTATATACGGGAAAAGTTCTCTCATTTCCTCTTGGTTCTTCCAAATCTGTATCAGTGCTGCAGCATGAGAGGATAAGCATTGTGACTGGAATCAGGTACATGAGGGGCATCAGCCTATAACTTCCTTATAGCGGAAACAGCTTGTGATATGATCATTTACCATTCCCACGGACTGCATATTTGCATAGGTTACAGTCGGCCCCATGAAGGAGAACCCCCTCTTTTTCATATCTTTGGAGATGGTCTCTGCAAGGGGGGTGACAGCCGGTATTTCATCCATGGTTTTCCAGTGATTGATAATGGGTACCCCATCCTGAAAATGCCAGTAGTAGTCTGAGAAGCTGCCGAATTCCTCTTTAACTTCAAGAAAACGCTGTGCATTATTGATTGATGATTCAATTTTTTTTCTATTCCGTATGACTCCAGGGTCCTGAAGCAGGCGGAGTACTTCCTTTTCCGTCCAGGAGGCAATCACTTCCGGATTGAATCCCAGATAGGCTTTGCGGTAGGTTTCTCTTCTTTTCAGTATGGTTATCCAGCTGAGTCCGGCCTGAGCCGATTCCAGAACAAGGTTTTCAAAGTGTTTTGTTTCGTCGTCGTAGACCGGAACTCCCCATTCCTTATCGTGGTAGGACATATATAGAGGATTGGTGCCGCACCAGGAACAGCGTTGTATACTCATTAAGATTCCTCTGTGTATTGATGATTAAATATACAGCGGTAGTACTCCAGGGGATGGCTTACATTTTTTACCGCAATGTCCCAGGGACCCGTAAAGTCCACGGTCAGTCCTTCCTGCGGAGCAATTCCCAGGGGACCTCCCGGCAGGTTTTCAAGTAGGGCGGAGGTCACAAGAACTTCTCCTGCAGATGCATGACCCTGCAGCCTGGCTGAATGATTCATGGCGGATGAAAATCCTGTATAGTCCTCGTTGGGGCCGAAGAATCCGACTGAAGTCGGGCCGCAGTGGATACCATTGGAGGTATTCAGATTTTCAAGAACTTCAGCTTCAATAATCCTCTCTTCCAGTCCCATCTCCTTTCCCAGGGCGATAGTTTCTCTGACTATCTCGGCAGAAGCCGCTATGGCATTTTCCGTTCTCTGCTCCATGGTCGATTCAAAAAAGGGAGGGCCGAAAAGACCGATAACACAGTCACCCACCATCTTGTCAAAGACACCGTCATGACGATAGAGTATTTCCAGAATCATCCGTGACCAGCGGTTTATAAGTTCCCCTATTTCAGAAGCATTATGCAGTACTTTTTCACATATGGCGGTAAAGGAACTGATATCTGTATAGAGTATGACTATATCCTCTTCTCTTGGACTGAGGTATTTATCGTAGAAATCAGGTTCAGAGAGGAGGCGCTGTACATCCCGTGCACAGAAGCATTTTGCCAGATAGCGACGCTCTCTGTTATAGTCGAAGAGTCTCTGGCAGAGGCATTCGGCGAAGATCCGGATTATATCTCTGCTCTCAGGATTCAACCCACCGTCCTGCGGTTTTACTATGAGTTTGCCGATAAGGCTCTGATTCAGTCCATTCTGAAGAGCTTTTTCCTGTATCCCTTCTCCCGAGAGAAGCTTTGAAAAAGATCTGTCTTCAGTATTCAGAACTTTGTCTTTATCTGACAGTACTGCAAGATACTCCTCTGTAGGACTGTCTATGGAGTTGTGAATCATTTCACCTCTGCTGTAATAGCGGTAACGGAGATCTTCTCCGGTGGCAGTATCCGTATCTCCGTATACGAGGATGAACTCCTCCAGATTAAGTTCTTCACAGAGATGTTTTACGGCCTTATCTGCCCCGTTTTCAAAAATCCGGTCACGCAGTGCCTCTGTGGAATACATGGTGATGCTCTGTTTACGTGCATTTGAGGCAATCCCTTCCAGGTAGTTATCCAGAAGTTCGGCGGCCGTATCCACCAGGTCTGCTTTTATACTTTTATCTTCCTGACTGAGATCACCTTTAAAGGCAAAAGCGCAGATTCCTATTACTCTGTCCACAACATCAAGGGAGGCTACAACAAGCAGTTCTTCATCCAGAGGGAACGTTCTGGGTTTGAACTCCAGCTCCGGCAGTTCCCGGGGAACCAGATGAGTCCAGTCTTTTTTGAAACCCTTGGATTTCATGGATATCTGTTTAAGGTTTTCATCTATGGTTCGGATCATCATCTCATGGGCACCGATGATCCGGCAGATGACAGGAACAACCCTGGCTAGAGCTTTTCTTATAGGAAGCTTTTCCAGAAGGCACAGCTCAATGGCATTGTCTAATTCCTCACTAAGCCGCTGCTTTGTCTGAAGTACTTTAATATCTGAGTTCATGCTTAAAGATTAAGCTTTTACTCAGAAAAGAACAATTCTTTTGCTTTATTCGGATTGATTTGCTACATTTTTCAGATCCTGGTGGGTCAGGACTTTAGTCAGATCAAGTATGATGATGAATTTGTCATCTTTCTTACCCATCCCCCGAATAAACTCCGCCTGTACCTGTGTTCCCATATAAGGAGTTGGTTCGATCTGATCGTCTTCCAGATCAATAACTTCACTGACAGCATCACAGAGCAGTCCGATTACAACAGCCTCATTGTTGAGAGTCATTTCGGTGACAATTACTGATGTGTCCGTTGCTTTTTCTATTTTACCAATTCCAAATTTTGCTTTAAGGTCCAGTACAGGGACAACAGATCCTCTCAAGTTGATGATTCCTTTCATATATTCGGGCATCTTCGGGATTACTGTGACACTATCAAATTCGAGCACTTCTCTGATATTGGCTACATTAATGGCATATTGTTCACCTGCAACGGTAAAAGTAAGATATTGGTTCAATTTATCGTCGGTCATATTTTTAACTCCTAGACTATAGTTTAGGAGTAATCAATTGAAATGTAAAATCATTTGTAACCGTAACATACACCCTTTGATGGGAATATCTGTTTTGTCTTGACAGATACACCCGTGAGTGAGACTTTAAAATGACTCTTTTCTTATAAGTTCCGGGAGGCATACTATGTTGATATCTGCACTACCTTTTATTGTTTTTTCTCTGCTGCATGTAGGTGGAGAGGCGGTGAAGTACAGACCCCTCCGTTACCTGAGTAAGCCTTTTCTTATGCCTTCACTGGCTCTGTTCTATATTCTCAATGCTCAGAATCCTTCGGTAGTACTGATTGCCGCAATTGCCGGTGGATGGCTGGGTGATCTGTTTCTTATGATTCCTGATAAAAGTGATAAAAAGTTGTTTTTCAAGCTGGGTCTCGCTGCTTTTCTGATTGGTCATCTGTTTTATGCCGCGGCATTTTTCGGACAGGGCTCCTTTAAGTTCAAGTCGGTTATGGCTCCTGTTGCTGCACTGGCTATGATTGGCTACTGCCTTATTATCTTTATTAAATTAAAACCTCATATGGGAAAACTCTTTGTTCCCATTACAGTCTATATCGTAGTAATTGCAGTGATGGGCATTTCCACAACCCTTTGTCTCAGTACTCAGGAATTGTCTCCGGCCTTAACAGCAGTATTCGGCGCATTTGTATTTATTATCTCCGATACGGTGAATGCCTGGAACCGTTTTGCATATGAGATTCCTAATGAGAGGGTTCATACTATGAATACCTATCTCACCGGACAGTTTTTACTGGTGCTTGGATTCTTACAGTTTATTCCTGTTCAGGGGCTCTAGAATGGCTTTCCTGTCCAATTTCCCCTCAAAAGTAACCTTTTTCTCACTACTCATTCAGTGATCAGATCCTTAGAATCCTATACAGCTAGACATTTATCAGGAGTTCATATGAAAAAAATAATAATATCAGTTGTCATCTTGTTTTCAGGTATCAGCAGCCTTATAGCCATGGAATTGAATGATGGATTTTCCACTGCCGGACTTGTCAGGTTTGAGAGCCACCAGAGTGGTGGTGCAGGTGAAATCGGATTTCCCATTTTTCAAAAAGAGGGAACTTCAATAAGAAATCATATCCTCTTCAGCGGATATGCTTTCGATAACGGCGGAAGCATGGTTCTCAGTGATAAGATCCTGTTTGGAGGATTTTTTGAACGTGGTTTTCGAAGTTATGGTTTTATTGAAGGCGGTTTTGGAATCTTTAATGAAGAAGGAAAGGATTCCTGGGGTGAACCTTTTTATTCAGAATTCAAAGGCGGAGGCGGTGTCGATCTGTATCTTGATAATAAGATGAGCTTTTTTGTTGAACTGGGAGGTGGTTGCCAGTTCTTTGGATCTGACATTAAGGGTACAGCTATTCTGGCCACAGGATTCAGAACCTACTGGAATTAATTCTCCACTTTCATGGCAAATTGAATCAGCTGCCTGCCGTTTTTCATCCCTGTCTTTCTGTAAATATTATTACTATGTTTCTTTACAGTAGACAGGGATATAAATAGCTCTTCGCTGATCTCCCGGTATTTTTTCCCGGCTATCAGTTTTTCAGCTACTTCAAGTTCTCTTGGTGAGAGCAGCTTTTCAAGATTATTATTTCCCGGGATATTACCTGGGTGATCATTTTGATTTTTAATCAATGTGTGTATAAAAAAATGAAGACTGGGATAATTATACAGACAATAGAAAAATCCGAAGACAGAGAAATAGATACCTGTAGATCTTAAGGGTGTAAAAATAAGAATCAGGACAGTCAGGCTCATGATGATTGTAATATATCCTGTAAGATACCAGGCGGCCTTAAGATTTATCGCATAGTCCTTAATTCTGACCTTAGCAGCCTTTTTTTCTGAATCCTGCTCTGCATCTTTTGCCCGTTTATTCAGATGGAATCCCATCAGTAAAAAAGGTATCCACCAGACAGTATAAATTAAGGGAGTAAACTGCTGCTTTTTTACGTAGAGAATTATTGCCAGGCAGTAGATCAGGGTAGTGGCTGTCAGATATATCTTTCGGGGAAATCGAATCTCTTCCATAAGAAAGGACAGTCGCGGGATTGTATAAAAGAGAGCTAAAAGGGAGGTAAACAGAAGTACCTCAAATATTCTTTGTTGCAGCAGATTAATACTGAAGCCTATTGAAATTAAAGTAATCAGAAGGAGATTGATAATCAGAAGGAGAAATGAGGCAATTCTCTTATCTTTAGTTCTGCTGTAGCAGATAAAGCCAACCAGGAGGTTGGTTATGGTAGTTGAGTAAGCAAGTATCCATATTATGGTTTCCACTTTATTCATCTATTTTGATAGACTCCTGAAAGATAATGATGTAGCTTAATTCCATGATCAATTTGAAAAACAATAAGCTAAAAGCCCTTATTGATCCAGAGGGCGCCGAATTAAAGAGCCTGAAAGTCAATGAGAGGGAATACCTCTGGCAGGGGGATACTGCATCCTGGAATGGTCAGTCACCTCAGCTTTTTCCCGTTATAGGAACAACCATCGAAGGTGGATGGGATTATACGGGAAAAACCATAATCATGGATAATCACGGCTTTGCCCGAAAAAGTCTGTTTTCTATAGTAGAGCAGGGGGATGACAGTTGTCTTCTCAGGCTCAGGGATTCTGAAAAGAGCCTGAAAGAGTATCCATTTCCTTTTATTCTGGAGATAGGATATCAGCTGACAGAGAGTGGTCTCAAAGTTTCATACAATGTTGAGAATCCGGCTGCCCATGAGATGCTTTTTTCTCTGGGTGCTCATCCCGGATTCAACTGCCCACTCACTGAAGGAACTGCTTTTGAAGATTATTATCTTGAGTTTGAGAAGAATGAGAGTATCAGCCGCCGCTGGAAGAAAGACTATCTGACCGGTGAGTCTGAAACGATCCTTTCAGACAGTAATAGAATCGATCTGAAACACAGCCTTTTTGACAGAGGCGCAATCATTTTATCGGGTCTGAATTCTGATTCCATTATTCTGAAATCTGAGAAAAGCTCTGCCTCTGTCCGTATGGACTTTGAAGGATTTCCGGATTTTGGTATCTGGACCATAGCCGGTAAGAGTGCCCCCTATGTCTGTCTCGAACCCTGGTTCGGCGTGGATTCTACAGAGGGTGACAGCAGGGATTTTGAAAAGAAAGAAGGTCTGATCAGACTGCAGGGGAAAGAAGATTTTTCCTGTTCCTACAGCCTGACCTTAGGCTGAATTCTCAGGCATTCAGAGCGTCTACAGGCTCCATCTTTGCCGCCTTTCTTGCAGGAATATAGGCTACTGCCGATGTTATTCCGATTGCCATAAAGGCGGCTATCACTATTGCCCTGATACTGAGTACAGGTCTAAAGACCATTGGGTAATCCAGGTCAACATTATCAAAAAACTCCATATTACCTATATCAATTCCTATCTGCCCTGTTTTATAGACAAGCCAGGCTCCGATTGTCATTCCTATCACTGCAGAGATGATGCTTATGAACAGAGCTTCAAGAAAAAAGAGTCTGGCAACTTCTCTGGGTGTAAAACCCATTGCGCTGAGAATCCCGATCTCCCGGACTCTCTCATAAACCAGCATCATCATGGTGTTTATGATAACCGTACAACCCAGGAGAACAAAGAATCCCGCCATCATAAAGTAGATGAATTTTCCCAGACGCATATAGTTGAACATCAGGTTCAGATCCGAATAGGCTTTGGCCTCAAGTATTTCAGGCAGCCGGGATTCCCAGTCTGCAGCTGCGGTCTCAGCCATCTTTCTATCCTCAAGATAAAGAAGAACCTCCGATGCTCCCTCTGTCATTCCGGTGAGTTTCTGCCCCCTGTCAAAGGGAATCAGGAACCACTCTGTCATCACTGTATTGGGAAAGGCTATGATGCCGGTAACCAGAAAGGTCATGGCATTGCTGCCTCTATTCGCCGTAGCAGTGAGGACGGTAATCTTGTCTCCGATTTTCAGCCCGTATTTTTCTGAAAGTTTAGCTCCTATGGCCATCTCCCTCTCAGCAGCTGTAGGGTATCGACCTTCCTTCAGCATCCCATCAAAGTCCATAACCTCGTTATTAAAATCGACTGCAAGTCCGTAACCGTTTTTCTCATTATCATTGAAATAGAGTTTTCCCGGTATATGTATCCTTGATACTGCCTGAACCGCCCCTGTTGTTTTCAAGGCTTCGGCTCTGACCTCGGCTTCATTGGGAACAAAATACTGTACGGGATTCAAATAGTCATATTCATAAAAACGGCTGTCTCTGACTTGAACCATACCTGTTGAATAGTTGAGCAGCATGAAATCATAGTCATCCACTACACCCATGATAAAACAGACCATAAAGATACAGAGCAGGGTGGAGAGGGCTATGGCAAAACCCGAAAGAATACTTCTCTGACCGCTCCGTTTTACATTTCTTATTGCTATTGGTAATAAGTTCATTTCAGTCTTCCTTATACTATCAATGAATAGAGTAAAGGGTTAATTCATCCTCAGATTCTCTGATATCGGTTTTTTTAGAATTCGTCTGGCAGGGATTATTGCCATGATCCCCGAAATACTGATGCCGGCCAAAGCAGAATATATAAAAGAGCTGGCTTTCCACCTTCCATGAAGAACACCTGTCGTTCTGTAGCCCACATCAAAATCCTTCAGCATAAATCCATAATCGATTCCGTGGTTTACCAGAAAGATGTTCAGAGGAATCGCAAGAAATATTCCGATACTCAGGCCGATGAGCCCGATACCCATGGCCTCCAGAATAAAGCTTTTCATAATCTCGCCATCCGTCATCCCCAGGGATCTCATCATTCCCACTTCATACTTGCGTTCATATATTCCCATCATCATAGTATTGCTTACCCCAACCGAGGCAATGATGAAAATGAGAGCAATAATTATGACTATAAAACTGTCGGACATGGCAGCCATGGACTGGAAGTCATAGGTGAGTTCATAATAGTCCAGAAAGCGGACAGACCCATCCAGACCTGCTGACAAAGACTCCAGTACTTTATCCTTTGCAAGTACCGTATATCCTGTGATTGCACCTTCCATTTCAAGATATTCGTCGGCAATGAAAAGAGGAATATAGATGGCTTTTCTGTTGAGTGCGGAGTCTCCGGTATGGATGATTCCTGTAACTTCAAGCTCTATCACATCGGTGGAACCGTATCTTGTTTTCACCTGAAGCAGAATCGGAGCACCCACGGTGGCTCCCAGTTTCTCTGCAAACCAGCTCCCCAGGAGTACGCTGTTTTCATCACTCTCTATCATTCTGCCATCTACAATATCCTCATATTGTTGAAATACCAGTGGTGCTGTTTCAGTATCTATAGCCCGTACAACTACAGGCAGGTCTCCATCTTCCACAAAACCGTCTGATTTATAGAAAAGGAAGTCTGCAGTGAAGTCCAGGTGTGGAGTAAAGACTTCTGTCTCTTTAAGAGCAGTTTCCACTATTGCCCTGTCTTCAATTACATAATCCAGAGATAAATCATCTCTATGTTCCCACCAGCCTGCCGCAAGGACCTGTCCATCTCCAGTGTCATGAATCCGGTAGTTTCTGAAGCTCTCTTCACTTGATCCGGCCATAAAGGAGTCAATAAATATAAACATGAGGATTCCGTAGGCGAGGGCAGAGGCTGTGATAAATGTTCTCTTATGGTATCGGAACAGATTCATAAATGAAAGTTTAAACAGTTTCATCTCATGTCCTCCTATCGCTTTGGATCTCTCCGTCATGGAGCTGAATCAGTCTGTCGGCCCTGTCCATTACCATCTGATCATGTGTGGAGAAGATAAAGGTTATTCCATGGCGATTATTCATCTCCTTCATAAGATCAAGTATGGCTTCTCCTGTATGGGAATCAAGATTTGCTGTTGGTTCATCTGCAAGAATCAGTTTTGGATTGTCCACGAGGGCCCGGGCTACGGCAACTCTCTGCTGCTGTCCACCGCTCAGGCGGTTGGGCCTCCGGTTTTCCATTCCTTCAAGTCCCACTTCCTTCAGGATCTCTCTGGTCTTCTTATCAATCTCTTTCTTGTCGTTTGAATTGAGCTGCAGTGCCAGAGCAATATTCTCATAGGAACTGAGTACGGGAATGAGGTTGTAGCTTTGAAAGATAAATCCCAGATTTTGACGGCGGAACAGTGTCCGTCCATTCTTATCCATTTCAGAAACCCGGTCGTTCTCTATGGTAATCAGACCTTCATCTGCCTGATCAATACAGCCAATACAGTTCAGAAGTGTGGTTTTTCCAGATCCCGAAGGCCCTGCAACAGCAAGGAATGCGCCCTTGTCAATTTCAAGTGATATGTTTTTCAGGGCATGTACGGCAATATCACCGCTGAGGTATGTTTTTGAAAGGTTTTTGATACTTATCATCGGGAATCCTCCCCTTTGTCTCATTGTACTATTGTTATAGTACAATTGCAAGAAAAACTTACCATTGTCCCATTCGGCATTGGACGCAGTCCGGCATGAATCTTATGATTTCTCCTTATAGGGGTATGTCCATTTATAGTTTCCCGATCCAAGAAGAAGCCCTTCTGTCTCCATATAGCTGCTGTTTCCGACAGGTCTGTATACACGGGCGGATGTGTTGGGAGGAATTGAAACACTGAGATTCATCTCAGTGGTCTTTATCTTCCATTCAACAGAAATATGTCCATAGGGACTCTTTAAATCTGCACGACTATGACTGAGCCCTTCTCCAGGATGTGGTTTAATCTGAATCTTCCTGTACCCCGGCTCTGTGGGAGTGATCCCGGCCACTGTGCCGTATAAATACTGTCCAACGGCGCCATAGGCATAATGGTTAAAGGAATTCATACCTTTGGACTGCATCTTTCCGTCGGGTTTCACTCCGTCCCAACGTTCCCAGATGGTTGTAGCACCCAGTTTTACAGGGTAGAGCCATGAGGGATACTCCTCTCTCAGCAGTAAACGGCAGGCTATGTCATTGCGCTTCTGTTTAGCAAGTATTCTGGTCAGATAGACAGTTCCGAGGAATCCTGTAGTGAGATGATTCCCGGATTCTTTGATCAGTTGAACCAGATCTTCTGTTATCTGAGCTTTCAGATCATTGGGAACAAGATTGAATTGAAGAGCTAGAACCTGGGCTGTCTGAGTTTTTACTTTCAGATGTCCCTGTGAGTCGAGGAATCTCTCTCTAAAGGCATTAATAATATGGTCATGAAGAGAAGAGTAGGATTCTGCGTCTTTCCGGAAGCCCAGCTTCTCAGCTGTTTCTGCTGCGATCTGCACCGAATTGGCATAAAAAGCTGTTGCGACAAAATTATTGGGAGTGGCTCCGAAACTGCTGTTCCCCCTTTTTCTATCCAATGCCAGCCAGTCTCCATACTGGAATCCCTTTTTCCAAATCAACCCGTCTTCACTGTGCCTGCGGACATAGCTGATCCATCTACTCATGGTCTTATACAGTTCTTCAAGAAATCTCTTGTCTCCATAGCTCATATAGAGTTCCTGGGGACAGATCACAGCCGCATCGGACCATCCGGCGGAAGAATGGAAAGGATTTATAGGATCTACTAATTTGCCCCGTCCCTTCCGGGAGAGGACATCAGGAATCACATCCGGAATACCTCCATCCTCTGTCTGTTCTGATTTCAAGTCCCGCAGCCATTTCCGGTAAAAGTTCGAAGTATTTTTCAGATACACCGCTGTACCCACAAAGGCCTGAGCATCTCCTGTCCAGCCCAGTCTTTCATTTCGCTGAGGACAGTCACTGGGTATATCGAGAAAATTGCCTTTCATGCTCCATAGGATATTGTGATGGAGCTGATTGACCAGTTCACTGGAACAGCAGAATGAACCTGTGTCTTCCATCTCTGAATGGACCACCACGGCATCAAAATCTTCTGCCCTGATTTCTCCCGGCCAGGATTTTATATGGACATAACGGAAGCCCTGAAAAGTAAAACAGGGCTCATAGAGTTCCTCTTCTCCTCCTTTGAGGATGTATCGAATCTCTTGCCTTGCACGACGGAGATTTTTTGTATAAAAATTTCCTTTTCTGTCGAGGATCTCGCCATGCTTCAGGATCACTTTCTCACCGCTCTTCCCTCTGACCCGGAAACGAACCCATCCTGTCAGGTTCTGACCGAAATCCAGTACAGTTTCTCTCCGGGGAGTTCTGATGATTTTCTTTACTTTCAGGATTTCCTGACGTTTGATTAAAGGCCCGTCCTGGGCAGATATAATAGACTTATCCTGCTGAAGAACTATTACTCCTTTAGAGCTGAAGGGAGTATTATCTTCCCCTTTCTCCTTCCGGGCATCGTATATTTCACCGTGATAAATCTCTGAGAAGAGGACTGGTGATGGATTGGATTTCCAGTTTTTATCTGTAATAATCCAGCGCTCATCACCATCTGTAAAGCGGATTAGCATCTGCACAGAAAGGGCGTTGCGTTTTCCGAAGAAATTTCGTCCTCCCATGAGTTCCCCTTTGTACCAACCGCATCCCAGATGGCCCTTAAGGGTATTTTTACCCGCTTTGAGCAAAGAGCTCACATCATAGCTTTGGTAGAGCAACCTTTTGTCGTAATTTGTCCATCCCGGAGCCAATACATTTTCTCCTGGCTCCTCTCCATTGACAGATAATTGGTACAGGCCTAAGGCAGTAGCATAGATCCTGGCAGAGGAAATCTCTTTATCAATCTCTATCTCCTTTTCCAGATACCATCCGGCTGAGTCCCCGGGCTTGTCTTCCCCTTCGGGAGAAATAAAAGAGGCTATCCAGTTTTCAGAATCCATTATGCCTGTCTCAAACCAGCCGGGATCACTCCAGGAGCTCTCCTCACCGCGATTATCAATAATCTGTACTCTGTAATAGTAGCGGGTGAAGGGCTGCAGAGGAGGACCTGTATATTCATTCAGAACAGACTGATTACTCTCCCTCATTCCAGTATCCATAACCGTCGTGGAAAACTCTTTTTTCGTGCTGACCTGAAGATGAGAGGATGTCTGAAGCATATCTCTGTCATCTGAATTTATGAGCCAGCTGAACCGCGGAAAATTCTCATCACATCCAAGTTTATTCTTTGTATCTTCACAGGTGATTTCCCGGATAGTCAGCATAGTCCTTTCCTTTATTATATTGAGATTCACAGGGGAGACTGTGTCAGCTTTTTCCCCTGATTGTTTATATACTGAGTTCTGCCACCAGATCCTTGTGAGTCTTCTCGTCTATATTGTAGAAAAACAGCGGGATGACCATAAGAAGAGAACCGATTCCGGGAATAATGGTCATGGATTGGAATAATCCGTCCAGAACCTGGGGAGTCTGTACTTCATTGGCCTTGAAGCCGATATAAACGAGCAGCAGTCCGGCTATAAATTTTCCCAGTCCAGCGGTGAGTTTTCCGATAAAAGTAAGAGTGGAAAAGATTGTTCCGTCACTCCGTTTTCCGGTTTTTTTCTCCATCCACTCTACGGTGTTGGCAATCATGGTTGTCCTGATCACATCGGGAAATCCATTAAAGAGTCCCCAGAGGGCTGCAAAAACATAAAACACAAGAATATTACTGTAGCCGATGAAATACATAATGGTTCCCAGTATTGCCAGGATAAAACCGCTGGCGATAACCAGTGTTTTTCCAGGGATATATCGGGTCAACCAGGGGACCAGGCCTGCGCCGACGGCCATTGTTACAAGACTTATCCCTGCAATAACGGTCATAAGCCCCTCATCCTGTAGATTGTATTTGGCAAAATACATCATCATTACCATCTGCAGGCTGGGAATAACTGTGAGCAGGAGGGAGATCAGCACGATAATCAGGGGGCCATTGGTAAAGATTGCCTTCAGGCTGTCCGACAGCTTCAGTCCAGCCTCCCTTGAGGCATTTCCCGATCTTTCTCTTGTCAGAATCCCCCCCTGAAAGATAGCCGCAAAGCCGAGGAGGCAGAAGATTACTGCTACCCCAAAGTATCCACCACCGTCATCTCCACCCAGGAGATTCTTCAGAGGCACCGTTGCCAGCACGGCTGCTGCTGTACCCAGTGTTCCGGCTATTCGTCCCCAGGAAATCAGGATGTTCCGGTCTTTTGTCTCAGAACTGATACGTCCTGCCATGGTCCAAAGGGCAATATCCCCAGAGGTATAGGCCATTCCCCAGATGATGTAGGTGACCCACATATAAATAACACGTCCTCTGTATTCCAGGTCTGGAACCAGGAACATCAAGGCTGTAGTCACTGCAATGGGAAAGGACATAAATATCAGATAGGGACGGCATTTGCCCCAGCGGCTTTTTGTATGATCCACCAGAACACCCATAATTAGATCGTTAAATGCGTCCCATATACGGGCTACCAGAAACATAGTTCCTGCAGTTAGCGGAGAGATTCCCATCACATCCGTATAGAATATTAGGATAAAAAAATTCACAAATGTGTACATCAGGTTCTGCCCGCCAAGGGCTCCTGCGAAAGAGATTTTTTCCCTCATGGGGATGGCTTTTTCATTTTTAAGATTCACTAACTTTTCTCCTCTTCTTTTTCCTTATATTCACCAGAACCGTCTCACCGGGGGCCATGATTATCCGATTACCTTTCTTACAATTCTCTTTCCCGGTTCCTCCCATGGAGAACTGTTCTTCATCCAGTTCATTTCCCGATAGAATCAGGGTAGTTTCTGTTTCACTGTCTGATATATTGACCAGCCTCAGCTTGAGAGAATCACCATTTTTACTCAGAGAACTGAGGGCAATCCGCTTATCGGAAGGGAGAGGCAGGGAGTAAACAGGAGATCCTTTACCCATTACACAGAGAAGGGGCTGCATGTTTTCCAGAGCAGAGCGGTAATTATCTTCAGGCACATATTCACCATGGGGTCTGAATGCATAGCGGAACAGAGTTCGTCCCGGCTGATCAGCCTTGAAATTAGTCTGCCAGTAGTTGTTCATCACGTAGGAGTAGAATTTTCCATTGTACTCTGTTTTTTCCAGCCAGCCGCAGAGTTTGGGAGGGCCGCTCCGGATAGGGTCATGAACAAGTTCTCCACTCTTGAAGATTGGAGCATCCATTAATGTACAGGATATTCCCGATTCAGGACCTGATATATCAAGCCATCGGGACGCAGATATAAAGTTTCTGTTGGCTCCGGGAAGCTGTTCCTTGTCAAGTGATACTGTACCCCAGGCACTGTCATATCGCAGTTCTCCTCCGGGAATATCCAGGGGAAATGAGAAATGAAGACCTTCTTTTCTGCGTGTGACAGGACGATCCAGAATATTGTGTATGCGGATCTCATCACTCCAGGCATCCAGGCTTAATTCAGTGATATACTCATTGCAGCGTGCAGCTTTTCGGCTTATCCGGACAGTTGTACGCAGGGGGCCGGAATCAAGTATTTTAAATGATACAGCTTCCTCTTCATGTTTTCTGAGGGAAGGAAATTTTCCGGGTACCATGGTAAAACCGTTGAATCCTTCGCTGTCATTTCTATTGATGTATTCTTTCCCTTTGAGAGTGAGACTTACTATTCTGCCCTTTGTCCTATCGACTCCACAGCTCAGCTGATCGTTTTTCATTACTCCGGCATTTATGGAACATCCATTCTCGATGACCGCTGCAGTTTCATTGCCGAGATTGTATGTCCGGCTTCCCAGAGCCGGGACAGAGGCTGCATAGAATGCAAGGTCTCCGTTAGATAGTCTCTGAGCAGGGACCATATTGCCATCACTGTCGAGGAGAGAACAGAATTCAGTAGAAATCTCTACAATCCGTGATATTTCCCAACTGTTACTGTTATAGACAGTCACAGTTGTCTCTTCATCTTTCTCATCTCTCACCTTATTCAGGATTGTGCTGTAGAAGGAAGATAACTCAGGGCTGCCCCCTGCTGAATCCTTGAGGAATTTCAGGGTTCCCGCTTCTCCATTGAGGGCTCTCTGACGTTTCCAGGCCCACTGGCTTTTTGCAAAAGGGTGATCCGGCCTGCTTATTGAGTTATGGGCTCCCCAGGTGTGTTCATTGAAAAGAAGAACCTCTTCCCATGCCTTAAGAGCTTCATCTAAATCTGATTTACCCCCTGTCATAACAGCTATATTTTCAGCCTGGATCAGCCGCTCTGAGGCCTCCCTGGCTATTGCTGTTTCTCTCGCTGTGGAGAGGGCTCCGTCTTCCCAGTATGCAGTCAGATCGCCGCGATATTCAGGTATGCTGTCACCATATTCCGCTTCAAAATCGGCCATGGCCTCTGATGTCGTGGACAATTCCAGATCGATATCCTTGTGCTGTCTGTTCCACTCTTCTACAATTCGGCTTACATTAGGGTCCGGTGGACCATTGTCCGATCCGATATTGTAGCGGATCAGGACTGTATTATAGGGATAATCTGATTTCTCAAGAGAGTTCAGATAGCCCTTGATTCTTCGGTATCGCAGTTTATTGCGAAGATTCTCCCGTTTGTTCAATGCCGTATGAAACCAGGCGTATCCTTTGCCGTGAACCCAGAGAAGAATTTTCTCTTTTCCCGAAGGAGATATCCAGTAGAAGGGTTTGTCTCCCCAGGTTTTAATGGTGTGTCCGATCCTGTCCGAATGATTGGTTCCTGCCGAAAGATAGCGGATGCCCTCTTCATAGAGGGCCGGTACCATTCCCCAGTTCCAGCCTGGGACATCTGTAATCATGGCTGAGTCTATGGGAATCCCTGTTAAATCTTCGAGTTCTCTTTTACCATCCATCATCCTGATCAGTTCTTCCGGTCTACAAAGGGCTGTATGCATATTGGCAAAAAGGCCGTCCAGTCCGATATGCCCCGATCGGACCATAGAGAGAAAGCGCTCCTTCTGTTTTTCATCAGCACTGTTCAGCCATTTTTTAAGAGCCCAGGTGGCTTCGGGGTTCCAGCGAAACTGTGCCTTTTGAGTTCTGTTCCTGTTGGCATCAATCAGATCCATGGCCTCATTCTGATTGAGGAATTGAAGGTCCAGTACTTCCTGCTGTGTATGGGTGTACCCGATATCAAAATGGGTATGATGTATCAGTTTTATTTTCCATTGTTTCTTTCTCATTTCGATTCTCCATGTCTGCTCTCTACAAAGGCTTCTATTTCATACTCTTTGGTTCTATTTATTGGAATGAGTCTTATGAGGACGACAGCGATGATAAGGATGATTGCGGGAACAAGTCCCGTTCCCATACGAATGGCCCTGACTACTTCTTCGGGCTGGCTTTTACTTCCAGGCACATATCCTGAAATATCGAGAAGAGCACTGAGAATCAGAGTCTGAACACTGGCGGCCGGAATCAGTATTACCTGCATGATTCCTCTGACAACACCGGGCTGCCTTTTGCCTGTTTTCATTTCAATATGGTCAACTACCAGTCCTGTAAAGGGGATATTTATGGCTGAGGAGAAAGCATAACCTGAAAGAATCACAACATATGTAGCTGCTGCAATCCAGTAGTTGACAGGGAAAAACAGGATTATATGTCCAACTATGGCCATAGATATTCCCATCCAAAGGGTATCCCGGGAACCGTATTTTTTAACCATCACAATTATCATCGGGAAAATCAGCATCTGGGCTATTCCGGTCAGAAGGTCGGGAATTGTCGCCCTGAGTCCCGATACTTCAAGGACGTTATCCATATAGTAGAGATAGCCAGTAAAATAACTGCCAGTGGATGCCTGGAGGAAGAAAAATGCCACCATGAACAGGAGAAAGGTTCTGTCCAGAAAAAGATCTTTTGCCAGCTTGAACATCTGCTTTAGACCATTTGTAACTTCCAGATGTTTATAGAAATCAGGATCTTCCCTGATAAACATCTGTCCAACAGCAATCAGAGTAACTCCCAGCAGAATCGCTATGGAGAAAATCAGAATCAATGTGTTGTGGCTGAAATTCCCTGTGAGGAACCAGATAGGGATCATTCCGCCCAGAAAGACGGGAACCATATTGATGTAGTTCATGATGACATTCACCTGAGTTCTCTCTTCCATGGAGAGGAAGGTATTGATGGAGAACGCCTGAAAACTTACATTCAGAACTGTCTGGGCTCCTTCATAAATTACAAGAAGCACAAGTAGATAGGCTGCAATTGCTATTTGAGACCAGTTGGGTGAAGAAAAAAGGAGCCCGATAACAGAGAGCCCTATAACCGGAGTGGCCCAACGGATAAGGGGTGCATATTTGCCCCTGGCACCGAAGGGTTTCCGGTCTGCCCAGTATCCGAGTACAGGGTCATTAATACCGTTCCATATGCTGAAGAGAAGAAATACTGTTCCATAAATGGCCGGGCTCAGGCCGATTACATCAGTGAAGAACTTCATAAAGGAGCTGTTTACGATGACCGTAATCAGTGTGGCACCCACAGGTACAAGATTTATAAGAATTTTGCGTCCCAGGCTGTAGTGTACTTTGGGCATTTCTATTTAACTCCCTTCTTTTTTAATTCTATTTTTATTGTTTTTACTTCAAAGGGTCTAAAGTTCAGAGAAATTGTATCTTCTCTGCTCAATTCCACAGGATCTTCCTCGACCATATTGGTTTCATAAATCCCGTCTGTACTCCTGTTTATTTTGAGTCTGCAGCTTTCATTCCTGCCGTTCCTTTCATAGAGACGCAGAATAAGATCATTCCCATCCTCACTCTCTTTGAGAGTGGAGTAGGTGATATTGCTGTTATCCAGCTCGAAGGGCGCAGCCCCCAGGGAATCTTCAGATTCCATTACGGGCATCCATGTATTGAATTCCATGGCCTTCTCATCAACCCGGGCATCAATATGGTCTCCCCTGTGGATATAAAGAGAGTAGGCCATCTGATGCTCTCCCAGGTCTCCCTCTTTGGCCGGGTGGTTTGTGGATTTTATAAGGTTCAGATCGATTGTATTGTTTTTAATCCTGAAGCCGTATTTGCAGTCTGTGAACAGAGCCGCACCCCGGGTCCCGTCATTCAGGTCTGCCCAGTTATGTCCACAGGCCTCATACTGAGCTCTCTCTCTCTTGTTTTTATTTGTAGTGACTCTTTCAAGAGATCCGAACTGTATGTCATATACTGCCGTCTCACTTTTTACTGTCAGAGGGAAAGCTGTTCGGAGCATGGTTCTGCTGCTCTGCCAGTCTGTCCTGATTCCGAAATCTATGCGCTGGCTGTCCGGTTCCAGACGGATTGTCAGAACCAGAGAACTCTTCCCATGTCTGTAGTGCTGAACTATCTCCTGTACCGGTCCATAAGTGAATGATTCGCTTCGGAGAAGCCGCATTTTTCTCTTTGGGAGGAGACGGTAATGGCGGGAAATATCCCAGGCATTGGCTATGTCCGTATATACGGTCAGCCTGTTTCCTGTAGCTCTGTGAACCTGTTTTCCCGTAGATTTATCCAGAATGGATGCTATTGAGCCGTCTTTTTTAAAGCGGAGCTTCAGTTGACTGTTCTCCATCATTCTCACATCTTTTCCCGGCTCTTTGGTCCAGGATTTTATATTCACTGGAATATCCGACAGAGGCTCCATGGTAAAGATCTGGTACTCTGATTCCGAGACTCTTCTTGATGCAGCCTGTACAGGAAGGGGATTATATACAGTAAGTCTGTCCGGGGAGATCTCCTCTTCAGAAGAGACCAGCCGGGCATTGCAGATTTCTGCTGTAATGGCGTCGATACGTTCATCAAGAATCTTATATCGCGTCAGACACTCGCTATAGACTCTTTTAATTGAGGAACCCGGCAGTATATCGTGGAACTGATACAGGAGAACTTCCTTCCAGATGGTCTGCAGTTCTTCCTTGAAATCTCCGAATCGGCCGGTCTGAATGAGAACTGTCTCAAGGGTTTTCAGTTTCTGTTCCATACGGCGGTTGTAGTACTTAACACGTCCCTGGGATGTATAAGTCCCTCTATGTTTTTCCAAGTACAGTTCGCCTTTGAATACGGGGAATTTCTCTTTGATGCCTGAAAGCTTTTCAAAGAACTTCCAGGAGGGTTCAATCCTTAATTTTGCCATGGGAGCCGGCCCGTTGAGGCGTCTCAGTCTCTCCATATGAGAGGGGGCAGGACCGCCTCCGCCGTCTCCTACACCGAATAGATTGAGTGTTCGATTATCCAGCTGCTTTTCCCGGTAATTCTTCATCGATTTCAGAAGGTAATAGACATTGGCAGGACTGTTGTACTCTCCCTCGGGAGGCATATGGGCAAAGATCCGGGAACCGTCTATTCCTTCCCAGTTGAAGCTGTGGTGGGGGAATTTGTTTGTATCGTTCCAGGAGATCTTTATGGTCATGAAGTAATCGAGTCCTGACTTTTTAATAATCTGAGGCATATTCCCTGAATATCCGAAGACATCCGGAAGCCAGAGGCTTTTTACTCTGATGCCGAATTCCTTCTCATAGAAACGGATACCATAGAGCATCTGACGTACAAGGGCCTCTTCTCCTGAAATATTGGTATCTGCTTCAACCCACATTCCGCCCTGTACTTCCCAGCGGCCCTGAGCCACTCTCTCTTTTATCTGTTCATACAGTCCGGGGTGCTGGTCTTTTACCCATTCATAAAGCTGCGGCTGGCTGGCACCGAAATAGAAATCTTCATAATCATCCATCAGCCTCAGGGCATTGGCAAAGGTTCTAGCCCCTTTTCTATAGCTTTCCCGTACCGGCCAGAGCCAGGCGAGATCCAGATGTGCATGACCTATAGAGCTGATTTCATGGTGGGCCCGGCTCTCTGTTTTAAGTAGTTCCGCTGTGACAGCCAGTGCATCGGCTGTCCATGATCCCTTACGGCTCCTGATGATTCCAGCGGCTTTCCTGAGTCCCCGACTGTATATTCTGTACGCCTGACGATCCTCTCTGATGCAGGCCAGCTTCAAGGAGTGGAGTGTATTTAGATCATAATACAACTCTCTTATAGTCATATCTCTTGTGACCATCTCTACAATTTCAATGCGTCCCTTCTTCTTTACATTGCCGAAGAGATCATTCATACCCGCATCGAGCCAGAGTTCCACATCCCCATTGGAAGAAGTGAAGTCGCTCAGAGGATAGTAGTATTTTCCAGGATCTCCCAGATGCCCCATAAAACCGAATGCCGAGCTCCCGTTGGTAAATCCCTTTACGGGAACTCCATAAGCATTATAGAGGAGGGCTTCACAGTTCATATCCAGTTTCAGGGAAACCGGATATGATATTGACGGATCAATTTTACCAGTCAAATGAAACCAGCCGCAGGAGAACAGTTCTCCCCAGGAATCTCCTATTTTATATTCTTTGAAAGTCAGAGCCTCTCGTTTTTCAAAGGGTACCGGTTCTTCTGTGACTGCCCCCTCTATATGGAAGCTCCCGACTTTTGTATTGATCTGTTTTTTAAGTTTATTGATTAGATTTTTCATTTAATTTCCTATAGCAATGTCAGTAACAGCTTTAAATGGGGCTTTCGCCCTGTCGTTTTTTATCAAAGAATAAACCCCTCTTAAAAATCATAGCTGTCTGTCATGACTTGTACACTCTTAAGTTCTGCCGGCCTTTCAGAAACTGTGGCTGCAAAGATATAAACATCATTGCTGTCGGGCAGCAGAAGGGCCGTTGCTCCAGTCGGAATGGCAAGGTTCAGGGAATAGAGGTAGCCATAGCGGTAGGCCAGATCTTTTCCATCCTTATGGCTGTGGGTTGAATACCACTCCAGACGGTTCCGGTTTATATATCCGGGAGCGACTCCCGTACATTTATTAAGCCAGGCATAATCGTTTCTGTTCTTTAAAAAATGCCCTGGCTCTCTTTTCCAGAGTCTTCTATCCCATTGACCGGCAAATTCAGTCATTGATGATACTGTGCAGAGCTCTTCAGCCAGTTTTCTCCCCTCTTTATCCAGCCATGTAAAGGGCACTTTCATGTTTGCTTCAGATCCCGTAAGGAGAAAAATGCTGTCAAAATTCACGGGAACAGGTATTTTCTGTCCCCCGCATTGAAGGGCATTCTCAGGCTGGTCTGTATTCATCAGAAATGAGACATTTCCTGAATCAATTTTGCCGGGGGTTATCTCTGACGGAAACAGGGCCTCTCCTTTCTCACTATTCTTTCCGATCATCCGCTTATTGAAATCAAGTGTAAGACTCTTCTGCCTGGTCAGAAGTTTTTCCGCCTGACCAGAAAGTTTAACTGAAAAGGATCTGATCCCGCATGCAGGTATGCTCACCCTCAGGCGATTACCTGTGAAATCAGCTTCAGCCATGGGCTCTTCGAGTCCGTTAACTTCAATGGCCTCCAGCAAATCACAAGAGAAGACAATATGGCCGCATGCTTTTTTTCCATATCGCTCATAGATTCGGATGATAAGGGAATTATTATCTTCAGCCTTCTTAACAGCAAGAATTCCGATTTGGGGATCTGAAATCTTAAAAAGAGAAGGATCATCCAGATGACCGCCCTTTGTTTTCTCTCCAATCAGAAAAGAACGGACCGGCTGGTTAAAACGTCTGGCAAGAGAGTCGGCCCCTGTCCAGTCTCCCTTATGCCCGTGGATTCCGTAGCGAATTGTATGTTCACCCCAGTCCTGTGAGTTCTGATCCCAGAACCCGTTGTAATAACGGAGGGCCGGGGTATAGAGAAGAGTCATTCTTACAGTATTGGATTCAGGCCGGTCATAGCCGTATTTTGAATCCTCTATTATGGTGAATCCGCCGTGTTCTCCACTCAGATCAGCCCAGAGACGTGATGGCATTTCAAATATTTTCTTATGGTTTACATCTCTTTTTATTCTTGATGTTTCCCAGTTACATGTAAAATCGGGGTCCTTCTCCACAGTGCTGAAAGCCAGCTTGAGTGAGCAGCCTGTCTCCCGCCACTCAATTCTCTCACAGAATTCTACTATCTCAGATTCTGAACTGAGGCTGATCTCCTTGACCAGTTTTGATGAACCATAGCTTGTTGTGATACGAAGAGTGGAGCGCAGGGGATTCCGCTCAATTACAGAGACATCACCACCCTCTTCAATCCTGATAAATGGGGTCTTCTTTCTGTCCCGCCAATCCATATTCCAGGCAGGAAATTTCATGGGTCTCTCTCTCTGCAGTTCATAGGCAGGGGGCTTCGTAAAAAGTTCGGCGCCCCTCTCCTTCTGATAAATAGACTCAATTTTTCCATTCAATGTAAGTGAAACTCTATACTGCTGATTTTCAAGGGTATAACCTCTATCTGTTTCAGTCAGAGACACTGCATCAGCAATCTTTTGAGCTTCTTCTTCGACAGACAGAGAATAGCGGGACCAGCCGAAAGGAGCTAAGTTCGGGATAAAGGTCAGGCTGGATCTGTTCTCTCCGATTTTCTGTATGACAGCCGGAATTTTAAAACCTTCAGCATCAAGAACAGTACATCTGTCATTTTCAAAATTCACATCCCCCGTCAGTTCCACATGGACCGGATCTCTGCGGTTTTCGAAGTGGGGATTGTAAATAAGAATCTCTCCATCTCCTCTGACAAGAGGAGCCACCGCGGCAGCGGAATCCTCAAGTATGGTGCTCCATGTTTTCAGTGCAAGAACTTCATCATTATGGGCATATTCATAGGCTGTGGGTGTCGATGTTCCGGGAAGGATATCATGCATCTGGCTTCCGATGATTCTATTCCAGGCCGATGATATTTTTTCAGTAGGATAGGCTGATCCGGCAAAGTGCATTGCACTGTATGCAGCTGATTCGGCTGCAAAGGCCATCTGCTCGTTTTTTCTATTCCATCGTTTCATTATTGCTGCAGATGTGATGGTTCCGGCGCTGTGATTCGTCAGAAGGAAATCTCCTTCATAACGGTCCATCCTGTTTTTCTCATCATCAGTTATTTCGGCAAAGAATTGATCGGCTGATCCCTGGCGGACAGTCATGTCTCCGCCTTTTTTATTGAAATGACGGATGCTGGCCAGGGCCCTTTTTACGGAACCTTCTTTTGGTGCCCCTCCGACATCACCCACACCGTAGTATTGAAATGACTTCCATATCCCGTTTTTTTTTCCAAGGCGATTGAGTCTGCCCAGGCGTCCGGGGTTCATAAACAGGGGCAGTTTCAAGTGTGAATCGTAGCGGCAGGGGTTGAGAGCACTGACAATTTCACTGCCGTCGGGTCCTTTCCATACACCTATTTCGAAGGGTATACCCACAGCGGAGCCCCAGGTCAGTTTATTACTTGAAAATCCGATAATGCCGCAGTGTGCCATTAAAGTGGGCATATTGCCGGGAAAGCCGAAACAGTCGGGGATCATATAGTCTTTGCTGCTCTGTCCGAACTCTTTGCTCTGCCATCGGTCACCATATAGGATATTTCTGATAAGGGATTCGGAAGAGGGAACCAGAGAATCTGTTTCATCGAGACAGGTTCCGGCAAGGTGCCATCTCTCTTCTCCTATCAGGCGTTTTACCTCTTCAAACTGTTTTGGAAAATACTCCTTCATCATGGCGTAGCGAAGAGCTCCGGTGAAGTTGAAGTGATGTTCAGGATATTTTTTAAAGCGGTCAATGCTCTCATTGAGAGTTTTTCTGATGTATTTTGTAATGGTTGTGGGATACTCCCAGCGCCACTGAGTGTCCAGATGGGAATAGGGGATAAGGTAAATCTCTTTCTTATCTTTCATAATATTCCTTTTTTTTAAATGTGTTATGTCTTATGTTTATGTATTTATATGCTATATCATATTTATGATTCACTATAGCATCTGCTGGTAAATTGTCAATATTTATTTTAATATGCTATAGCATATCCAGTGAGGTAAGATGGCAAAATCAAATAAACCGCTTTATGAAGTGATTTACAGACAATACAAGACGAAGATTCTCTCAGGTGAATTAACCCCCGGAACACGTCTCCCAACTGAAATGAAAATTGCCGCCGAGAATAAAGTCAGCAGAATAACAGTCTCCCGGGCATTGAAAGAACTGGAAATAGAGAAGTTTGTTTACAGGGTAAAAGGGAGCGGTAGTTACGTAACCGAAAAGGGGTGGTTAGGCGGACAGGAACTCTCACCCTTATCTGCTAAGAATGAGCTTGACTTCATCTCCCTTATTCTCCCTTTTGCTGAAGATTTTTCATCATTATTTCTTAAAGGGATTGAAGATGTGGCAAAAACCGAAGGTTATTTCGTTACATTCCATAATTCAGCAGAAGATCCGGAAAATGAAATTGAGATTATTGAGGATGTACTTTCCCGAGGATCCCAGGGGATCATTGTTTACCCCTCTTCTGAAAAAGCCAATCTTCACATGTACAGTAAACTGATGATCCAAAAATACCCTTTTGTCCTGATAGACCGTAAAATACCGGGGATAGATGCCTCTCTTGTTACGGTGGATAACAAAAGAGGAATTGAGGAGATAACATCGTTCCTGATCAAGCTGGGGCACAAAAAAATCATTTTTGTAGGGTCCTCGGTGAACAGTATTTCTTCGGAACAGGAACGTTACAGAGGATTCTGCCAGGCCCATATCAGTGAGGGAGTCCCCCTGTTAAGAAAGAATCTGTACTCTCTCAGTGATGTAGACTCGATTCCTCACGATTTCTCTGGAGGTTCGAATCCGGAGAGTAAAATCTTCCATTATCTCTTTGATCTGCTGGAAGAACTGGATACTGAGGAGCGCCCTACGGCTATTGTCGCCGTAAATGATCTGGTCGCCAGGTTCATCATGATGACGGCTCTTGAAAAGAATCTCTCTATACCGGGAGATTATTCTTTAACAGGATTTGATAATCTTCCCTATTCAGCTCATCTGCCTGTACCCCTCACAACTGTAGAGCAGCCGGCTTATGATATCGGGATGAATGCGGCTGAGATATTGTTCCGGCTTATTCAATCTCCCAAAGGACCTCAGGAGTCTCTGACGGTGGACCCCAAGCTGATCATCAGAGAATCTGCGGTGAGCAACTGCCTCTGAAACACTGTGTCCGTCAGGTATTTAAAGGGATAATAGGTAAAGAATGACAAAGTCAGATATTAAAGATATTGCAACAGATATCTCTCTTGAATCAAAATTCGTAGATGCTCTCTGCTGTTTTATGGATGAACAACCTGCAATAATCAGCTTTTTTGAGAATAGAGAGACCCTTCTGAAAGGGCTGCTCTTCAAATCTCTACCACTCTATAGACTTTTGTTGAAGATGAGATTCGCTTCTTCACTCCTGCCCATGATGAATCTCTACCTTGCCGTGGTTCTGGCCGCTGAGTGCAAGGCTGAATATGAGAACAGAGGGATTCCCTCCGATGTCTACACAGATACCATGACTGATATAAATACCTGGACTGCCCACTGCTTCCAGAAGACCGGTAATACTGGACTGCTGCAGATGGGATGGATCAGAAATCATCTTCAACTCAGGCTCTTCAAGTTAGGGAGACTGCAATTTGAAACAGGATCTCTGAATAAAAAAAATGTAGAAGGGTATTCCCGAAATACGGATTGCCTCCATATTCATATTCCCGAGGGAGAGAAGCTCTCCCCTGAGAAATGCATCGAATCACTGAACAGGGCAAGGGGTTTTTTCAGATCATATTGGAACACAGACTATCCCATTGGCAGCTGTCATTCCTGGCTACTCCATGAAAATATAAACTTGATACTGGACAAGGAGTCCAATATCGTACAATTTTCCAAACTTTTTAGAATCATAGAAAATGACAATAACAATAAGCAGGCACTGGAACGGGTTTTTGGAGAGGGGTTGAAGATCTCTTCCGACCTTCCCGAAAACACGTCCCTCCAGAGAAAAATGAAAGTCTTCCTTCAGAAGGGAAACAGGATCGGGATGGGATTCGGGATTGTTGAATTTGAAGATATGACTTTTAAGGGGTAAATAGTAACAAAATTACTTCCATGACAGAGGTCCCGCTATTGCATCTTCCGGGAGAGCTCAGCTGTCCATGAAGCCAGGTCGGATATCTTCATTTTTTCCATTCCCGGTACATAGGTCTCCAGGGTATCATTAAAAGGGTCGGTCCAACGTGTCTCAATTGGAAATAGAATTCCCAGGACACTGCCCACTTCTCCGGCATTACAGTCTACATCGGCTCCGCAGTCAGCCAGAATTCGGAAAGCCCGGCTTATATCATCTTTGCAGTACCATAGACTGTGTACCACTGCCATCATATTGGGATAGGTATGAATCCAGTTATAGGTTTTAATGGAATCTTCCAGATTCTCCCATGATGTAATATGGTTCTCATGTTTCTGAACGCTTTCCAGTGTCATATCAAAGAAATAAGCAAACTCTGTCCCTTCGGGGATATAATCCCGTGATTTCAGAAGAACTTCCCGGGCACTGTTCATGGTGAAGGCGAGGGAACTGAGTACCGCACTGTGAATTCCTCCATAGATACCGTTGGTTTCATGGGATATAGAACTGTCCATAAATGCATATTTTGCTGCCCTGAGCGGATCTCCCGGAGCCAGGTAACCGCATACCATGGTCCTCATCTGGGCGCCGATCCATTCGGAGAAGAAATTGCCCAGTTTTCCCGATAGGGGGGGATAGAATCCTCTTCTCAGGTTCTCAAGAGCAAAATATTCGGCAGACCATCCAAAAGGGATATATTGGAGCCACATATCAGCAATATCTTCGGCTGTCATATCTGATCCGGCCTTCTCTGCTGCCTTCAGAACAGCCAATTCAAAAGTAATATCATCGTTTAAGGTTTCGGGCTCCTTAATATACCCATTCAATCTCTCTCCATAGACCTTGCGAAGTGTTTTCCCCGTATACCCTTCCAGGGCCGTACCGTAAGATCCTCCGGCAATCTGACCGTTCCACCCCCGCCATATTTTCTCATTCAGGTTTTCCACGACCCCCGGGGAGGCGTTGCCAACCCGGAATGCAGAGCGGATTTCTTCCCATATTTCCGGCCGTTTGAACCGGTGAGTCGGGTGATTCGGATCAAGGGGGGCTTCTGTAAGGCGCTTCAGGATCTGACCGGTCAAGCGCTCTAAGAGGGAGAAATTCCTGTTTTTGTGTTCCTTCAACGCCGGTTCAATCAGCTTTTCAGCTTCTGTAACATCATATCCTCTGTTGTTCCAGGCTTGAATCATGGCCAGATAGAGGGATTCGGGTGCACGGGAGCCGGGAACCTGACTTGCCCAGAAAAGATCCAGAAGTCCCTGCCGGCTTTTCAGTATTTCATCCACACCGGTCCAGTCACTGGGATTCTTTTCGAAATCCACTGGTGAGGCGGTATGTAGTTTTTTATGTTCATATTCCCATGCTTTCATATGTGTCTCCCGGGATAAATATCGTTAGGAAATGAATCATCCATTCCAATGACTGAAAGAAATGATATCATGACAGACAGCAACGGTCAAAGAAGTTGTTTTTTTAATTTCTGGATATTTCTGGATATTTCTGGATATTTCAAGATATTTCAGACATCCTGAGAATTGTCTCTGAGGCCCCGGTTCCTGTTCGGAAAAATCATGGAATTCTCTGGAAATGTTCTTTATCCTAGAAGTAGTGTCATTGCCTTCGGAGAATTGGAGAAGGAATGACCATAGGGGAGGTCTATAAGATGAAAAAGATACTGATTGCCGGTGAATCCTGGATGAGTTATACCACCCATGTAAAAGGATTCGACAGTTTTACTACCTCTACATATGAAGAGGGAGTCGATGCTTTAAGGAATGCCTTTCTTAAGGGCAACTATGAAGTCGATTTTATCCCCAATCATCTGGCTCCAACCCAGTTTCCTATGACCCTGGAAGAGATGATCCCTTTCAGCTGCATTGTTTTGTCTGATATCGGTTCCAATACTCTGCTCCTGTCGGATACTGTTTTTCCAAAGGCCAACGGGAGAGCAACAGGTTGGAACTTATCCGGGAGTATGTAGCTCAGGGCGGGAGTTTTCTAATGATAGGCGGCTATATGTCTTTTACAGGGATAGATGCAAAAACACGTTATGGTGAAACCGCCATTGCCGACATCCTCCCCATAAAGATGCTGCCCTATGATGACCGGGTGGAGAAGCCTGAAGGTGTGAATCCTGCCATACTGCATCCTGAACATCCTGTTTTCGAGGGTATCGATGAAGAGTGGCCCCATTTTCTGGGTTACAATAAAACCCTTCCCCAAAGTGATTCAGGAGAGATTCTGGCGATAATTAATGGTGATCCTTTTGTGGGGATTAGAGAGTATGGGAAGGGACGGACCGGAATTTTCTCTTCCGACTGTGCTCCCCACTGGGGACCTGTCGAGTTCACATCCTGGAAATATTATGATCTGTTCTGGAAAAATCTGATGGACTGGCTTGTAGAAAGGCCGGAGGGGTGATCCTATGAAAAAACTGACCCCCCTTCAGAGGCGGGATCTGGTTGATGCCGCAATGGGACGTCGGCCATTTGATCTGCTGATCAGGAATATAAATCTGGTTAATATCTTTTCCGGAGAGATTTATCCGGCTGAGATTGGGATTTGTCATGGATATATTGCCTACATCCATGGGGGAGACCCCGATCAATTGCCTGATTCCCCTCTACCGGATAATCAAGGGATACACATTATAGATGGAGAGGGTCTCTATGCTGTCCCGGGTTATATTGATTCACATATGCATATAGAGAGCAGCATGCTCACTCCCGGTAACTTTGCCCGGGTTGTGGTACCCCGGGGAACAACGGCTATTGTGACGGATCCCCATGAAATCGCTAATGTGATGGGTATCCGGGGAGTAAAGTATATGATGGAAGCTGCACAGGGGCTTCCCATGTATCAGTTTGCACTGGCTCCTTCCTGTGTCCCCGCCGCACCGGGGTTGGAATCATCGGGTGCAGTCTTCGGCCGTGATGAGATTGAACAGCTTCTGGATATGGAGGATATCCTCGGTGTGGCCGAGGTGATGGATTACTACGGTGTTATTAATAATTCCTCCAGAATGCGCGATATTCTGGATCTGGCTCTTGAAAGGGATGTATTTATTCAGGGCCATTTCTTCAGTGAAAGTCCACGGGAACTTGCTGCTTATCTATGTGGCGGTCCCCGAAGTAATCATGAGTTTATGAAGGGGGCAGATGCCCTTCGGGCTATTCGGGCAGGTATGACTGTGGATGCCAGAGACAGCTCTTTTGAACGAAATACCCGGAGCATTGTTGAGGCCCTGGGACCCTTGGGACCTCTTCGGAACTTTACTCTATGCACCGATGACAGGGAACCGGAGGAAATCCGGGCCAAAGGGCATATTGATGATTGCATCAGGATTGCGGTTGATGCAGGGATGGCTCCCATTGAAGCTCTTAAAGCTGCTACAATCAATACGGCCGGTCTCTATGGTCTAAGAACCCTGGGTGCTCTGGCACCAGGTTACATTGCCAATATAAATCTGATTGATAATCTTGAAGATCTCAGGGTTCAAAAAGTGTTCTTTGAGGGTCAGCTGGTAGCCGAGAATGGATCGCTTACCGGAGAAGTACATCTTCTCAGTTCTGATATAGAGAAAGAGAATACTGTTTTTCTGGAAGGGTTTTCTGAAGACTTTCTATGTATTCGGGCCCCTGTGCAGGAAGGAGAGGTGAAGGTCCGTGTTATCAAACATCTTAATCTTAAGACATCCCTGACAGAAGAGAGCATCGAGTCAATTCCTGTTGAACATGGATTTCTCTCCCTGAGGAACAATAAGGATTTGAACTATATTGCTATCTTTAACCGGCATAGAGGAAATAAGGATTTCTCGACAGGGCTGATTAGAAATTTCCATCTGAAAGAGGGTGCTTTGGCTGGCACAGTCTGCCATGATTCTCACAATCTGGCTTTGGTTTATACAAATCAGGCTGATGCGCTTAGAGCAATTGAAGAGATCCGGCGGATTGGGGGAGGAATTGTCTATGTGTGCGGTGATAGAGTGGAATCTCTCGAGTTACCTATAGCGGGACTGATGTCCTGTTCTCCGGCAGAAGAGCTGACACCTCAGGTGGAAAGGATGAATCGTATTCTCGCAATGGCGGGGCTTGAAGCGGATAATCCTGTGATGCGGCTGGCAACAACATCCTTACCTGTTATTCCGGATCTTAAGATCACCGATAAAGGCCTTGTTGATACGAAAAATCAGACTTTTCTGGATCTCTTTGTTTCCTGAGTCCTGTAATTGGGAAGTCTTAGTACTTTCCACAGGTGTTACGGATAATCATGGAGTTGGGAAGGATAATCTCCTGAGGGGCAGCCTTTCGTTTGTTGATTAAATCCAGAAGGAGGAGAACAGCATTCTGGCCCATCTGATATGCTGGTTGGGAAACCGTCGTCAGAGAGAGGAGGTCAGAGAACGGGAGGTCATCGTATCCCATTACCGAAATATCTTCTGGACATCTTAATTTCTTTTGTTTGAGAGCCTTGAGAACACCGTAGGCCATCAGGTCGTCTGAAGCGAATATTGCTGTTACCTTTCTACTCTTATCCAGCCAGGAATTAACCTTTTTAAAGGCGATCTCATATGAATATCCGCAGGACAGGATATAGTCTTCATCAATATTTATATTTTCTTCATCCATAGCCCGTTTAAAGCCGGCATACCGCTCTTTTTCAGTACTGAGGACTCCCTCACCTGCCAGATAAAGAATATCCCGGTGTCCCAGGCTGAGTAAGTATCGGGTGGCATTATAAGCGCCTTCTGAATTTTCAGAGCCCACATAATTGATGATGTCAGAGTTGATTTTACGATCCAGGAACACCACAGGAATTGGGAGTTTTACCAGTTTTTCTCCTAATCCAGAATCTTCTGATGATGGGATATAAATGAGACCTCTTATATGACTGATCATCAGTTGGCGTAGTTGTGCTTCAGCCACGGATGTATCATTTTCTGAGTCACACAGGATGATATTATAATCCTGAAAATGGGCTGTGTTCTGAATTCCTTTTATAAGAGCGGGGAAAAAAGGATTCATTATATCAGGAATGATGAGACCAATCACATTATTTTCGGGTGCTTCGGTATTCTGTTTCTGAACCTTCTGATATCCCAGCTCGCCGGCAGCCTGTATTACCTTATCCCGAATCCCCTGTTTGACATTTTCTGAGTTGTTCAGAACTCTGGAAATAGTGGATGGAGACACTCCTGTGACAGCAGCAATATCCTGTAATGTGGGAGATTTTCCATTTGGAATTTTGCTGCTCATTTCTAAGTTCTCCTTTGTCAGGTTTGTAAGATATAGGGTTTTTATTGTAATACCGTTCTGAAACGGAGTAAAGAAATTTCAGAAAATTTCAGAATAAGAATGAAATTTTCAAAATATTTTTGACGCATTTTAGGGGCCATGCTATGATTATTTTTACACAACTTCAAATCTTAAAGGAGAAAATATGAAAAAGACTCTTTCTATTCTTATGACAGTTCTTCTGATCCTGTCTCTGGGACTGGTCGGCTGCAGTAAAAAGGAAGCACCCGCAGCTGCCGCTGCCGAAGAAAAAGCAGTTGAAGCTGAACCTTTGAAAGTGGTTCTTATTCTAAACGGAGTACTGGGGGATAAGTCCTTCTTTGATTCCGCTGATAACGGTATGAAAATGATCGCCAAAAAATACGGCGACAAGGTTTCAGTTAAAACAATTGAAATGACTTATGACCAGACGAAATGGGAGCCGACTCTTCAGGATGTTTCCGAAGAAGACTGGGATATCGTTATATGTGGTACCTGGCAGATGGTCGAAATGCTCCAGGATATCGCCCCCGATTATCCCGAAAAACGCTATGTTATTTTCGATTCCGGCGTAGATTACTCCCTGGGCAACCTGGGTAATGTTTACTCCATCGGATACAAACAGAATGAAGCTTCCTTTATAGCAGGCGCTCTGGCTGCCAGAATGACTTCCGGTCAAGCCCTGTCCAACGATGAGAAAATGGTCGGATTCCTGGGTGGAATGGATATTCCTGTAATCAATGACTTCCTTATCGGTTACATCGAAGGTGCTCAGTATGTTGATGCCGCCACCAAAGTGGCCATCTCCTATATCGGATCTTTCAGTGATTCCGCTAAAGGTAAAGAAATGGCTCTGGCTCAGTACAACCTGGGTGTCGACATCGGATACAATGTTGCCGGACAGGCCGGTCTCGGTCAGCTGGATGCTGCCAAGGACGTCAATCGCTACGCTATCGGTGTAGATTCTGATCAGGCTGCCATTTTTGTAGATTCTGATGCTGCCAAGGCAGAACTGATCACCACTTCAGTACTTAAAAGAGTAGATAACTCCCTTATGAGAGCTATTGATCTTCATATGGAAGGTAAGGTTCCCTATGGAGAGATGGAAGTCCTCGGATTTTCTGAAGACTGTGTCGGTCTTGCGGAAAATGACATCTATGAAAGAGTTGTCCCCGCAGATATTCGATCTGAATTAGCGGAGATTGAGAAGAAAATAGTCAGCGGAGATATTGTTGTCGGCAGTGCTTTCGGTATGACTACAGAAGATATGAACAGCCTGAGAAATGCTGTAAAACCCTGATAGTTGCATGTAATAGGAGCAGGGGTATCCGAAAGGATATCCCTGCTCTTTAAATTTCAGGAAGAGAATGAATCGGGAGTTCTTTATGCAGGAAGATTTACTGAGAATGGATAAGATTGTAAAGGTCTATCCCAACGGTATCGTCGCCAATAACAGTGTAGACTTTTCCATCAGAAAGGGAGAAATCCATGCGCTGGTGGGTGAAAATGGTGCCGGAAAGTCAACATTGATGAAAATCCTATTCGGACTGGAAAAAGCCGAAGAAGGGACAATCTCTCTGAATGGAGAGGCTATACAAATCACATCACCTAATTCTGCTATTGAGCAGGGCATCGGAATGGTGCATCAGCACTTTATGCTGGTACCGTCTCTGACTGTGGCTGAAAATATGATTCTGGGAGTCGAACCTAAAAAAGGTCTCTCAGTAGATATGAATAAAGCGGTGAAAGTGACAGAAGAACTGGCCCGAAAATATAACCTGGATGTGGATCCCAAATCCAAAGTGATGGATCTGCCTGTAGGTATCAAGCAGAAAGTTGAAATTTTAAAAGCCCTGCACAGAGGGGCGGAAATCCTGATTCTGGATGAACCCACTGCGGTATTAACTCCTCAGGAAACAAGAGAATTATTTGAGGAACTCCACCTTTTAAAGGATAAAGGGAATACCATAATTTTTATTTCCCACAAACTGCATGAGGTGAAAGAGCTGTGTGACCGCCTGACAATTATGCGGAATGGAACTCATCAGGGTGTCTTTAATACGGCGGATGTTTCCGAAGCGGACATTTCCCGGCTGATGGTAGGACGGGATGTTATTCTGACTGTCGAAAAAGAAAAAGCGGTACCCAAGAACAAATTCCTTCAGGTGAAAGACCTGACAATCGTAAACGATTTTGGTAAACCTGCTGTTAACAATATATCTTTTGATCTCCGAAAAGGAGAGATCCTGGGAATCGCCGGTGTGGAAGGGAACGGCCAGGGAGAACTGGTTGAAGCCATCACGGGGCTTAAAAAGTTTATTTACGGTGATATAGAAATAAACGGGCAGAGTATCAAGAATCTGAGTATCAAAGATATCCGGAACCTGAAAACCTGTCATATTCCCGAAGACCGCATGACCTACGGTGTGGCAGAGTCACTGAGCATTGAACAGAATCTGATGTCTGATAAACATGATTCACCGGAATTCACAGGAAAAATTCTGACTCGTGCGGCTGCCATCAAAGAAAATGGTGAAAAACTTGTCAAAGAGTACAAGATTAAATGTGATACCCCATTGCAGGATGTCAAAATGCTGTCGGGTGGAAATATCCAGAAAGTTGTCGTCGCCCGGGAATTTTCTTCAAGCCCGGAACTGATAATAGCCGACCAGCCCACAAGGGGTATCGATGTGGGTGCCACAGAGTTTATCAGGAAGCGGCTGGTGGAATTGCGGGATGACAACAGTGCCGTCCTGCTTATATCAGCAGATCTGAATGAAGTCATGGAACTGTCGGACAGCCTGATTGTTATGTATGGCGGGCAGATTACGGCGTTTATTAAGGATGCCTCCACCATATCCGAAGAGGAACTCGGATTATATATGCTGGGAGTCAAGAAACAGACCCCTGAAGAGATTGCAGGAGTTGTGTATGCGTAATCAGAAAACTATATTTGAATTTATCAGAACCTTCCTGGCAATCCTTATTGCCCTGACAGTTGCTTTGATCACAATCCTTCTGGTCAGTGATGAGCCGGGACAGGCCTTGAGTAAATTCCTGTTCGGACCCATAACCAGTGTGCGCCACTTCGGTAATGTCATTGAGATGATGATTCCTCTGATTTTTACGGGTTTGGCTATAAGCATTATGTTTTCAGCTGCCCAGTTCAATCTCGGAGCCGAAGGAGCTTTTTTCATGGGAGGTGTGGCTGCCTCGTTTATTGCTTGTAACTGGACACTCCCTCTTGTGATTCATCCAATTTTTGCCATATTGGCAGGTGGTTTAACCGGTGCGGTATTCTGCGGGATACCTGCCTTTTTAAAAACAAAATGGGGTGCATCGGAGCTCGTTTCTTCTCTAATGTTCAATTACATGGCGTTTTTTCTGGGACTCTATCTGATCAACTATTTCCTCAGGGATGTTAATGCGGGAGCCATGGTATCCTATAAATTTGCCCCCTCCGCCAAGTTGATCAAGATCATCCCTAAAACCAGAATCCACTTCGGTCTGATTGTGGCCATTGTCATGATTGTAATCTGTTATTTTTATATGTCCCGGACCCGCTGGGGCTATCGGACCAGACTAACCGGTCTGAATTCCAGCTTCGCCCGGTATTCAGGAATCCAAACGACCTCAGTCATTATTTCGTCTCAGGTACTGGGAGGAATGATTGCCGGTATGGGCGGTTCCATTGAAGTCCTGGGTATGTACCGCCGGTTTTCCTGGCAGCTCCTGCCCGGATACGGCTGGGACGGTGTTATTGTAGCCATTCTGGCCCGGAACAAACCTGCCCTGGTTCCTGTAGCAGCCTTCTTCCTGGCCTATCTGCGGATTGGTGCGGACCTGATGGCCCGGACCAGCGATGTACAGAGTGAAGTTGTGGCAATTATACAGGGTGTCATGATCGTTTTGATTGCGGCGGATAGTTTCCTTGCCACATACAGACATAAAATCGTCTTCAAGGCTGCCCGGAAGAGCAGCGCAGTGGCGGAATAAAGGATTTTTATATGCAGGGATTTTTTGATATTATCTTTTCTGTGGAATTCGGATACGCCGTTTTAAGGGTTGCAACTCCGATTCTTTTTGCAGCCATGGGCGCTTTGATATCCGATAAAGCAGGTGTGATCAACATCGCTCTTGAAGGTATCATGCTGTTTGCCGCACTGACGGGAGTTATTTTCAGCGCCCTTACTCAGAGCGCTCTTGTGGGTCTGTTGTGTGCCGTTTTTGTGGGAGCATTAGTGGGCATGGTTCTGGCGTATTTTGCCCTTAACCTGAAAACGGATGTGATCCTGTCTGCCATCGCCATCAACTTGATGGCCATGGGCGGAACTGTCTTTATCATGTTTCTGGTAGCCGGTGACAAGGGAATCTCCTCCTCATTAGCGAGTATGGTTCTGCCTAAGCTTAACCTTCCATTGATTCAGGATATACCCATTCTGGGTTCCATTCTGTCGGGACATAATGTTCTGACCTATGTGGCTATCCTGGCTGTTGTTGCGCTACAGTATTTTCTCTATAAAACCCCTCTGGGTCTGCAGATCCGGGCGGTGGGTGAAAATCCTGAAGCCGCAGATTCTGTTGGTATCAGCGTTATTAAGACCCAGTATATTGCTCTGACTCTGAGCGGCCTCCTGGCCGGTTTCGGTGGAGCCTACATGTCTATGGGGTATGTTTCCTGGTTCAGTCAGAATATGACAGCCGGCCGTGGATTTATTGCTCTGGCAGCGAATGCCATGGGCGGTGCCACTCCCATCGGGGTATTTCTGACCTCAATGCTTTTCGGATTTTTCGATGCTCTGTCCAATTCTCTCCAGTCCCTCAGGATACCGGGGGAATTCGTTCAGATGATCCCCTATGCTGCTACGGTCATCGGGCTGGTGGTCTATGCTATCAATAAATCCAATAAGATTAAGAGGATTCATTCAATGCATAATCTGGCAGGGAAAAAAGAATCAGAGGAAACTGTATGAAAAAACCAGTCATAATGGATTGCGATCCCGGGCATGATGATGCTATTGCCCTGATTCTGGCTTATGCCAGTGATGAGCTTGAGATTAAAGCAGTCACAACCGTTGCAGGCAACCAGACTGTGGAAAAAACCACCTTGAACGCCTTGAAGGTTCTGAGCTTTATCGGGGCGAAAGTGCCGGTGGCAAAGGGATGTTCCGGCCCCCTTTTCCGGGATCTGATTACAGCGGGTGAAGTACACGGAGAGTCCGGACTGGATGGTCCGGAGCTGCCGGATCCTACTTTCGCACCGGTTGCCATGAGTGCTGTGGAACTGATGGTGAAAACCATCCGGGAATCTGATGTTCCCGTAACCCTGATTCCAACGGGAGCCCTCAGCAATGTGGGACTCCTGCTTTTAACTCATCCGGAGCTGAAAGACCGGATTGAGCGGATATCCCTGATGGGCGGAGCCTGTTACGGAGGAAACTGGACTCCCGCAGCGGAGTTCAATATCCTGGTGGATCCCGAGGCGGCGGATATAGTCTTCAGTTCGGGAATCCCTATCACCATGAGCGGACTGGACGTTACCCACAAGGCTCTTATCAAAAAAGAAGATACAGAACGTTTTCGAAGCATTGGAAAAAAGACAGCTGTAATGGTTGCGGAACTTCTGGACTTCTTTGGAAAATTTCATGATGAAAATTTCGATTTCGGGGGCAGTCCCATGCACGATCCCTGTGCTGTAGCCTGGCTCCTCAAGCCATCCATGTTTACATCAAAGAAGTGTTATGTTGCAATAGAAACAGCGGGACGGTTTACTAGCGGATGTACTGTGGTGGATACCTTGGGAATACTGGGGAAAGAGCCCAATACGGATGTCCTTTTTGATATAGACCGGGATGGATTTATTGACCTTCTGGCGGATAGCCTTGAACGGCTTGACTGAATAGAGGAGCGAATGTTGAAACGACAAATTGTGATCGATTGCGATCCCGGAATAGATGATGCTCTGGCCCTGATGATGGCCTTTGCCTCTGATAAACTGAATGTGCGAGCCATAACCACAGTAGCCGGGAATGTTTCCGTTGAAAATACTGCCCGGAATGCCCTGGATCTGGCCGCTCTGGCCGGGGTGGATATAGAAGTGGCTGCGGGGGCGGCGAAACCTCTTTATGTTCCGCCGAAGCATGCGGAAAGTGTGCACGGTGCCAACGGTCTTGGAGGAGTTGTTCTTCCAAAGGGCAAATCTCTCAGCAGCCGCAGTGCCGTCGATTTGCTGCGGGATGAGGCTGGAAAGGCTGCGGGTGAGCTGGAAATTATCGCCCTGGGACCTCTGACAAATATTGCAGAATTACTGATGGTCTATCCGGATACAGCAAAACAAATTAAAAGTATTATTATGATGGGTGGAGCCGTTAACGGAGGAAATGCCACTCCCGCTGCTGAATTCAATTTCTATGCCGATCCTCATGCGGCCGCTGTGGTATTCAGGTCGGGTGTGCCCCTTTTTATGTATGGACTGGATGTGACCAACAGGGCTCTGCTCTATCCCGAAGAGGTCAGGAACATGGAACAGCTGGGAGGACCGGTTATTGAATCCCTGACGGGGATGATGGAATGGTATATGGATTTTTACCGTAGCATAGGGCATCCCGGACTGGGGATGCATGATCCCTTTGCTGTGGCCTGTGCTATCGATCCTTCTCTGGCAGGCATGGAATCTTATCATGTGGAGATTGAGACCGAAGGTTCGTTGACTCGGGGGAAATCAGTTGCGGATGTTCTGAAAGTGACAGGGAAAAAGCCGAACGCACAAGTTGCGATGACCCTGGACCGGGAGAGATTTGTAAAGCTATTTATGGACCTTATGAGAACCTATGCCTGATCTGATTCTTAAAAATGCCTCTCTTATAGACGAAACAGGTCAGATTCTTCCTGAAAGCAATGTGTCTGTTGAGAACGGTCTGATTACTCATATTTTCCGGTCAGCCGAGCATGAATCATCGATTAACATTCCTCAGGAGGGTGAAGAGATTATAGACTGCCGGGGGCTTTTTGTGTCCCCCGGGTTCGTGAATCTCCACTCCCATTCTCCCATGGCCATCTTTCGTGGTATCGCCGAGGATGTGGACGCCGACACCTGGTTCAACCGGGATATCTGGCCCTATGAGAGTAAAATGACCGCCCAGGATGTGGAGGCAGGAGCAATGCTTGCCATCATGGAGATGCTGGATAATGGTGTCTGTGCTTTTGCAGATCACTATTTTATGAGTGATCGAATCTGCCAGGCTGTTCTGAATACGGGAATAAGGGCTGATATCGCACCGACCCTCTTTGGGATGACCGGTGGATTTGAAGAACAGCTGGATGCTGCTGCCGGATTGATTGATCAATGGAACAATCAATCCCAGCGCCTGGCTCTTCGGATGGGACCCCATTCTCCCTATACCTGTTCTCCGCAGCAGCTGAAGCAAACGGCAGAGAGAGCCGCGTCTCTGGGAGTGGGCCTGCATATGCATGTGTCAGAAACAGCAGAACAGGTAAAAAAGAGCCTGATCGAATACGGTCAAACCCCATTCCAAATTTTGAAGGACGCTGGCTGTCTGGATCTACCTCTGATTGTGGCTCATGGTTTATGGATACGGGATGAAGAGAGGGCACTTATTGAAAAGGATACCCATTTTGCGGTCTGTCCTAAAACCTATATGAAACTCTCCTGCGGGCAGGGAACCCTCTGGCAGAATCCCAGAGAACTCCCCTTATGTATCGGAACAGACGGCGCTGCCAGTTCCAATTCTTTGAGTCCTCTGGAACAGGCTTCCTTATTTGCTCTGGCTGGAAAGTTTATCACCGGAGATCCCGAATCCTTTCCTCTTCGTGAAGTATGGCAGATGCTCATGAAAGGTCATGAGGCACTGGGATTTAATTCAGGCCGAATCGCCGAAGGTGCCGCTGCTGATCTATTAATATGGGACCTGAATGATATCCACACCATGCCTCTTTATAATCCCCTTGCATCAATTCTCTACAGTGCCGGAAAACAGAATATCAGGGATTCCCTGATTGCCGGGAGTTTTGTGAAACGGAACGGTAAGGTACTGGCTGATACTGATGCTGTCCGCAGGGAGGCTCAGTATCGTGCAAAGGATATTTTGAAAAGAGGAAGAGGAGAGACTCGTCTGGTGTTTTAATACCGGAACGATGTTCAAAAATTGTACAGAGCCGCCTGTTTGGTGGTTCGAAAGTAACAAATACTGGAGGAAGTATAAATGAGTACAGCACACATGGAAGCAAAGAAAGGGGATATCGCAGAATCTGTCCTTCTCCCCGGAGATCCTTTAAGAGCTAAATACATAGCTGAGAATTTTCTGGAAGATGCGGTTTGTTACAATCAGGTTCGGGGGATGCTCGGTTATACGGGTACCTATAAGGGAAAGAAAGTTTCCATACAGGGCACCGGAATGGGCATGCCCTCAATTTCTATTTACGTTAATGAGTTACTCACTGTCTATGGAGTTAAAAATCTGATCAGAATCGGTACCTGTGGTTCTATGCAGGAAGATGTAAAAATCAGGGATGTTGTTATGGCCATGAGCGCCTCAACCGATTCCTCTATGAACAGCCTCCGTTTCGGGGGCATGGATTTTGCTCCTACTGCTAATTTCGATCTCCTTCGGCGGGCCTGGGAGAAAGGTGTGGAACTGGGTGTCTCCGCCAAGGTCGGGAATGTTCTCACATCGGACACTTTTTATGCGGATGACCCCGATGGGTGGAAGAAATGGGCGGAGTACGGCGTGTTGACGGCGGAAATGGAGACTTCTGCTCTCTACACTCTGGCGGCGAAGTTTAAGGCTAATGCCCTGTCTCTTCTTACAGTGAGTGACAGTATTGTCACCAGTGAGCAGTGCAGCCCTGAAGAGAGGCAGACCACATTCAACCAGATGATCCAGATCGCTCTTGAAATCGTCTGAATCTGTGCAATATGATGTGCTTGTGCTGGGCTCCGGTCCTGCGGGCTTTTACTCTGCCTTAAGCTGTGGCAGAAATGGACTCAAGACTGCTCTTGTAGAGCGGGACATACAGGGAGGAACGGGTCTGGCAACAGGCTGTCTCCCTGTTAAGATGATCCTGGATCGCATTAAGCTTCTTCGTGAAACCGGAGTTCCTGAAAGGCTGCCCCAGGTTCTGAATGATAGCCGGGAGAGAATGAATCATCTGGGGCCGTTGATGAATCGTCGTCTGATGTCTGCGGGAGTTGATCTTTATACGGGAGAAGGTTTTTTTCTCTCTGCTGATAGCTTTAAAGTTGATGATACCATCCTCTCAGCCCGTTCTATTATTCTGGCAACGGGAACCGAACCCGGGAGTCTCCCCGGAGTATCTGACCATCCCAACTGTATTTCTCATAAAGAGGCTGTTTCACTTTCCCGGCCACCCGGTTCTCTGACGATTGTCGGGGGGGATGTGGAGGGGATCGAGTTTGCCTCACTTTTTTCTGAGTTGGGAACATCCGTAACAGTCCTTGAACAGCAGAGTGAAATTCTGACCGGGTACGATAGAGATCTTGTACAGCCTATAGCGGATCGCCTGAAGGACAATGGAGTCTCCTTCAAAATGGATACCAGGGTGACCGGTTCTGGAGAGAAGGGCGAGTTATTAACAGATTCCCAATCTATAAATCCTTCCGGGCCTGTTCTGATCACAGGCATCCGTCGTCCCTCATTTCCCGAAGGCCTTGCGGCTGCCGGGGTAGAGTGTCTGAAGGATCGAATTCCCGTCAATGGATCTCTAAGAACCAACGTTCCCCATATTTTTGCTGTGGGAGATATCAACGGTTTATTAGGGATGGGAAGTGCTGCGGTTCAGCAGGGGATGCAGATGGGAGACTTTCTGAAAGATAATATCCCCATAACCCTGGACCAGGGTGGACTTCCCAGGGCAGTCTTTTCTCTTCCTGAAATTGCCGGAGCCGGACAGCAGGAGAAAGACCTGATTGCCGCGGGAATTCCCTATGGTTCAGGACAGTTCCCTTTTAACCATACCTGGCGTGGAATGGGCAAGTGGGAAACTGGTTTTGTGAAAGTTCTTGTAACAGATAAAGATCGGCTGGCAGGTCTCTGGATGAGCGGTCAGACTGTATCAGAAACAGCAGGTTTCTGCGGACCTGTATTGGATGCCGGGATAGGACTCTCCAGCCTGAGGAAATCATTGATGATTCACCCTGTTCTGGGCGAAGCTGTTCTGGAAGCCTGTAATCAAATACATTGGGAGTAAAATGAATGAAACAACCTCATATCCTTTGCGACAAAAAAGATGTGGCCGAAAATATTCTCCTGCCGGGAGATCCTGCCCGGGTTCTCAGGGCTGCGGAGTATCTTGATTCCTGGAGTGAAATTGCATTCAACCGGGAGTTTAGAACCCTTACAGGGTCCTATAAAGGTATGCCCGTAACCATCTGTTCTACCGGTATCGGCGGTCCCTCCATGGTTATTGCTCTGGAAGAACTGATTGCCTGCGGGGCTAAGAACTTTATCCGCATAGGCAGCGCCGGTGCCAGCCGATCCGGAATTGCTCTGGGCGATTTAATCATTCCCACAGCCACGGTCCGGGAAGATGGAGCATCCAGGATGTATGCGGAAGAGGGCTATCCGGCAGCTCCCGATTATTATCTCCTGTCAGCTCTTATCGAAACCTGTAGAAAACAAAGTCTTCAATTTCATGTGGGAATTACCCGCAGTCATGATTCTTTCTATATCGATGATGAGGCTGAGCGAATGAAAAAGGCCAACAGCATGAATGTACTGGGTTCCGACATGGAGACCGCTACACTTTTCACTCTGGCCTCCCTGCGGGGGGTGAGAGCCGCAGCCGTTTTGAATAATGTGGTTCTTTATGAGAGGGATGTCAAAGAGGGAATTGGAGACTATGTGGATCAGAGTTCTCTAACCGCCAGGGGTGAGGAACTGGAAATCCAGGTTGCTCTTGAAGCACTGAAGGAGGTTCTTTTTTGAACGGGAAGACCGCATCTATACTGAACATGATCAAAGAAATGGTCCACATTCCCACCCAGGGAGGGATCGATGATACAGAGCCTATGCTCAGGTATCTGACCGACTGGTATGCCTCCCGGGGGATGAAAGGAAATATCCTGAAGGATGAAAATGGGAAAAACTGTGCCTTCATCTTTATCCTTGGAGAAGGTGATGGCCCTCTTTACTGTCTGAATGCCTGTGGCGATACCGCCGATATCGGCAATCCGGCAGAGTGGAGTCGAGACCCTTTCAGTGCGGAAGAAGAAGAGGGATGGCTCTATGGCAGAGGAAGTTGTGATTCAAGGGCGGGGGTGGCGATCTTCTCTCATATTCTCCATGATCTGTTCCTTGAGAAGAGCCTAACATCAGGCCGGCTTGCGGTCATGTTCGATGTGGATGAGCATACCGGGAATTTCGGCGGTGTCAAAGCACTGGTTCGAGAGAATCCTGATTTGGCTGGTGTGATGATCGGTTATCCGGGATTTGATGAAGTGGTCTGCGGAGCCAGGGGTTTCTACCGGGTAGAGCTGGTCGTTTCAGGTAAAAGCGGGCATACGGGAATGGCCGGAGACAATGAGCAAAACGCACTGCGTAAAGGGGCTGCTCTCATTGAAGAGCTCTACAGCCGGGAGCTCTCTGCCCTGGAGGATAAGGATTTTCCCTTCGGTCCAAAACTGACAGTTACTAAAATGAGAGGGGGAAATGGATTCTCTGTGGTTCCAGATGATTGCCGTATCCTGGTGGATGTGCGGCTGACAAATACCTTCGATGCCCAAAAGGCTTCAGGGCTGTTATGTGATGCTGCCGCTGCAGTGGATGAACGTTTTCCTTCACCCCATCCTACGGCTGTGAATGAAAAAGGGAGCTGGCCTCCTTATGTGCTGCCTTCCTCCTCAGTCGTGGCTTCCGCTCTCCATAAAGGGGCATCCTCCATCACAGGCCGGGACATTCCCCGGGTTGTCTGCGGTCCCTCCAATATCGGTAACTATCTGTTTTCCCTGGGTATTGAAGCCACCTGCGGCTTCGGTGTTAAGAACAGGAACTTTCATGGTATCGATGAATGCATCGAGATTGTTACTATTGATCCTGTCTACAGATCTTACAGGGAGGCTGTTGATATTTTATTCGGCCTTTAATCTTTTGCAGCTTTGACGTGATTTCAATACCCAAGGGTCATTTCCCTTTTCTTTTCAGAAACCCCTTGAATGAATTCAGAGTGCGCTTTGAAATATTGTTTACAGGATTACTGATTATTTTCTGTGATATATGAGTTGCTTCAAACTCCCATATACATAAATTCAGATTTCCATTCTTATCAAAAATAGGAGTGCAAATCTCAGCAGAGTTTGTCTCTCCCCTCCATATCTCCCGGTTCTTTTCCAGAAAAACCAGTATTTCAGCCAGTTTAAGATCAGGAAATATATCATTTATTTTAAGATCACTTCCAATACTCAGGTTCAGCTTGTCTGAGAGTTTCTGGCTTATACCCAGAATGCTCCCCATGGTATCAGTAATTAAGAGAGGTTCAGGGTACTCTTCACATACAATTTTTAAAACTTTGTTGAAGGCTGTTATTCGATTCAGTCTCAATTCAAGAAGCTTGTTGAAATCATTCAATATACTATAGATAACCTGTCCTATCTCATCCAGCTGATCAAGAATCTTTGCAGATTGAGGATGGTTCAAATCTTTATAGCTGGCAATCTTTTTCAAATCGGATACCAGTTTTCTCTGATCAATGAACAGGGAGAGGAAAACAAGGGTCTGGAACAGGATGGTCACGACTCCCCAGTAAACAACCTGTTGTTTCTCTATACTTATATTGAGGGGGGCTTCAGAAAATGAATCAATGCTGATCAGTAGAAAAAGAACCAAAGACCCCAATATCATCAGAAATGAAATTATTAGCCGCTTTCGTTTGACTAAAATCATGGTTGACTCCCGCTTTTCTGGAAAGACTCAAGTTTACTCTCGTCACCTACCATTATGAGTATGTCTCCTTCTTCCAGTTTTTCATCTGCCTCAGGAAAGAGTAGAACTTCTTTACGTAGACTCAATCCTTCAGCATCCATCTGGTTCAAACTTCTGCGTATAGCAACAAGCCTGATATTAAATCGGGTTTCAAACTCCATTTCCTTCACTGAGTTTTTCACAAAAGCCTGGGGTAGATAGAGCTCTGAGAGTATTATTTCTTTTGATAACTGAACTTTTTCCATTACCGAGGGAGCTACCAGGTTTAAAGCAATCCTGGTCCCCTGATCCTCTTCTATGTTGATGATTTCGTCGGCTCCGACCTTCTTTAAAACCTGATAGTGAATCTTATTTACGGATCTGGCAATTATATATTGGACGCCAAGCTGTTTTAATAGTGCGGTTGTCAGTATGCTTGCTTCAATATTATCACCAATAGCAACAATCGCTGCATCAACCGAATCCAGAGACGCTTCTGATAATGATTCTTCATCCGTTGAATCAAGCAGCACAGCCTGGCTGACAATATCTTTCACCCGGTTCACTTGTTCTGCCGTATTATCTATGGCAATCACATCCGCACCTTTGGTTGATAGTACTTCACAGACTTTTCTACCAAAAACTCCTAATCCGATGACCGCATATGTTTTATCCATGGTTCTTCCTTAATTCTTTTTTTTCAACCAATCATTATTGAAGCTTCGGGGTAGGATATCCGGCTCTGTTTTTCTTTGCCCGAAGAAGCTGTTAACAGGGTTAAAGGTCCCAGTCTCCCTAAAAACATTAGAAATATGATTCCTATCTTTCCAATTGGGGAGAGAGATCCTGTTATTCCGGCAGTTAATCCTACAGTTGCAAATGCTGAGACAGTTTCAAATAGTATTTTAATGGGTGGTGCATCTTCTGTGATAACTAATACTGAGCTGACAATGAATATTGATAGAACAGCAAATGCTATGACCGTAAATGCCTGTAGGATATTATCTTTAGGGATCTGTTGTCTGTAGAGTAGAATCTCCTGTTCCCCTCTTCTGAAAGAACGAATATAAGCCCATACGACCCCCAATGTATTGACCTTTATTCCTCCTGCAGTACTTCCGGAGGCTCCGCCAATAAACATTAAGCCCATCATAATTAAAAGAGTTCCATTTGATAATTTTTCAAAGGGTATTGTGTTAAAACCTGCGGTTCTGAGTGTTACGGACTGAAAATAAGCTGATAAGTATTGGTTCCATAGGGGGGCAGGATAGAGATTAGAAATATGCTCCAGTTTATAGATGATGAGGGTACCCGAAACTGTAAGGATAGAAGACACAATGAGGACTATTTTAGAATTAATAGATAAGGGAGCTTTCTTCTTTTTGAACCAATTGAAAAAGAGACTGTGAATATCCAGTATTACAGCAAAGCTGATTCCTCCGGCAATAATGAGGGTCGTAATGATTATATTCATCATCAGATTCTTATTGAATGACACCAGACTGTCTGAATAAAGGGCGAACCCGGCATTACAAAAGGCAGATACTGAGTGAAATATGCTGAAGAATACGGCCCTGGCAAAGGGTAAACCGCTTTTACTGAAAATGGGGAAAAGGAGTAGTGCCCCTGTTATTTCAATTAGAAAAGTAAGGAAAATGATCCTCAATACACTCCTTTTTAAGGATTGAGTATTTTTACTGCTAAGCATGTATGATAAAAGATTCTTATCTTTTACACTCAACCTCTGTTTGAACAAGAAGACCATAAAGAAAGATAGGAGCATTATTCCCAAGCCTCCTATCTGAATTAGAAGCAGGATAACGATCTTTCCAATCGGTGTGAATTGATTTGCTGTATCAATAACAGTCAGACCAGTTACACAAACTGCTGATGTAACAGTAAAGAGGGCATTTAAAGGCGTAAGAGAAACGCCTGTACTCATAACAGGCATCATCAAAATCAGTGATCCAATAAGAATTACCATTATAAAACTGAATACAACTGTCTGGGCAGGTTTGGTAATGATGGATTGAAGAAAGGTTGAGACTTTTCTGAATCTGCCGAATATTTTCAGTACAAGAAGAATGTTTCTGATAATTGTCATCAGGTTGTTATCCCGAGTCAACAGATCACTTCTCTGTTTCAGTAATAGGTTTATAATAAACAGGGATAAATAAATAATTATAAAAAGGAAAGAAAAGAGATTCTTTTTTATATAATAAGATGGTTTACTGCTGGACTTCATACCCCAAAAGAAGTCCAGTAGAAGATAGGAAACAAGGGAGTAATCAATTATGGTAACAAACCAGTTAAGAATCCCTGGAATGTTTCTATACTGTTCCAGAAATAAACCTATTATCCCCAGAATTACAAAAAAGATTAAGAATATTTTTCTCATATAGTTCCTATTTCTCCAAATTCATGAAAACCCAAGACTATGCTCAATTTTAGATTTCAGCCACCATATTGTCAGGTAGTTTTTTAACTTTTTCTCTGCGCTTTTTTCTTTTGGGAATCATGCTGCGCATTGATTCAAGGCGGCCAAAGCAAAGCAATCGGTCATTTGCTTCCAATATTCTGTTTTCCCTCGGGTTCGGGATTACCTCTGTTTCCCTGTGGAGGGTTAGAACTGTGATATCCTGATCCCTGAGACCCGATTCTGCTACAGTTTTTCCTACAATATGGCTGTCTTCCTTAACAAGTATTTCAGCAACCCCATAACCAGTGCTGATTGTTAAACGTTGTCGTACATCCAATTCAGGGAAGTCTACCTGGTTAGCAATATAATCAATAATGGAACCGGCTATATCCAGTTCGGTGGCTTTTTCAATTCCTTCCAGTCCCGGAGAAGAATTTACTTCCATTACAAGTGGGCCATCTTTACTTTCAAGCATATCAACACCTGCTACCCTGAGGCCCATGATCTGAGCAGCTCTAACAGCAGTCTGCTCATAAAGGGAGTCCAGGTTTATTGCTTCAACTGAACCACCTCTATGTACATTAGATCTGAATTCATCACCCTGAGCGCTTCGTCTCATTGCCCCTACCACTCTGTCTCCCACAACGAGAGCACGTATATCCTTCCCCTTGCTTTCAGAGATAAACTGCTGAATAAGAACATTCTGCTGAGTACTCTGCAATGTTTCAATTATGGCTTCTGCCACTTTTAGTTCCGGTGCCAGGATTACACCTATTCCCTGGGTCCCTTCTAGCAGTTTGATCACCACTGGAGCACCACCGACTCTCTGGATGGCAGAAATAACATCTTTCTGATCTCGGACAAAAGTCGTCGCAGGAATTCCTATATCATGACGGGAAAGTATTTGAGTCGCCCGAAGTTTATCTCTGGAGTTGGATATTCCGTTAGAGGTATTAGGTGTGTAGACATCCATCTGTTCAAATTGCCTGACAACAGCAGTCCCGAAATAGGTTATGGAAGCTCCAATTCTTGGCAAAATGGCATCATAATCGGAAAGTTGTTTTCCTTGAAACTGTAAATCAGGTGAATTTCCTGACAAATCAATGGCGAATCTCAATGTATTCAGTACTTTACATTGGTGCCCTCGCTCCAGTGCTGCCATTTTTAATCTTTGTGTGCTATAGGATCTTGGTGCCCTTGATAATATTGCCAGTTTCATTCGCCATTAACCTCCGCTATATGGTATAAAGCATCTCCCTGATTTACCAGGGGCTGCATGCTTCGTCCAATTATCAAACCACTGCTATGGGCTATAATACGTCCCAGCTGTTTTCCAAGAGAGTTGTGAATGAGGCCCATGGTCTGCCCTTTATTGATAAACTCTCCCAGCTCACTGCCCATTATTGCTATTCCACTTTTCTTTGCTCTCAGCCAGGAACTGTTTCTGCTTTCCAGTGACTGCATCTCATTAGGTTCAGTAAAAGTATCAGTCATTCCTTGATCTGCAAGTATTCTCATAATGCCATTTACGGCATATCTTATGGCTTCATAGTCAAAGCGATTGGCTTCTCCTCCCTCATAAAGAAGAACTTTTTTACCTCTCTCACTGGCAGCCCCTCTTAGAGAACCATCCCGGATTTTTGAATGGAGCATAATAGGGGCACCGAATACCTCACATAACCTTTTTGACTCAGGATTATCAAGATCTGATCGAATTTGAGGGTAATTTGCTCTATTATTTGAGCCTGTATGAAGGTCTATACCCATATCACATCTGCTGACAATCTCAGACATAAAGAGGTGCGCAATTCCTGCGGCAAGAGAGCCTTTGGCTGAACCGGGGAAGGATCGGTTTAGATCTCTCCTGTCAGGGAGATATCGTTCTCTATTTAAAAATCCATGCACATTAACTATGGGAACTGTAATCAGTGTACCCCTCAGCTTCTTTGGATTTATCTTTTCGATTACCTGCCTGATGATTTCCACTCCGGCTACTTCATCTCCATGTATTGCTGCACTTATCCATATCACAGGTCCCGGTTCATATCCGTTGAATATATAGAGAGGAATGGATATTTGATTACCTGTCACTAACTTTACAAGAGGTAATTCTCCTGTTGCTTTTGTGCCGGGTTTTACAAGCATATCAGCAATTTCAAAGCTGGAGTTTTTTACTCTATCGGGCATGATTAGATCTTACCCCTGTTTTTTTTTCTTATCTCTAAGCTTGGCTTTCCACCCAAGTAGGATTTTCCCGGTATTACAAAAAAGTTTTTTCTCATAGAAATTCTCCCCAAAAGCATCCGAAAACCCATCGTAGATCTGTTGCTAAGGGTCATTTCTGTTTTTACTTTTTGTCCGGCAAGTTCCAGAGTTGCCAGAATGACAGGTCTTCGTTCCTGACATCCTGAAGAACTCTTAACATATTTGAAAGAAGTCACCGGGGCAGAAATTCTCACCTTATCCATAGAAGATTCCTGCCAGGGATACACATAGAAACTGACCCATTGCTCTGTATTCTGCTCAAAATATTCCAATTCACCTACATGTAAGGAAGATGTTCTGGCACCTGTATCAACTTTGACTTTAATATAATCAATCTTCCAATCAGGGAAGGATACCCATTCTCTCCAACCAATTGCAGTAAGGTCTGAAAAATCTTTCTTCAAGTGAGTAATCCCCAACTTTTCTATTAATATGATTTCTCTTTTATTATAGATTATTCTAATAAGTAAATTTCATCAGCACGAAGAAAAGTTACATGTTTACCCGGGCGTCCCCGAAGTATCTCTTTCAGCTCCACCATTCTAGATCTGTCTTCAATGGAGCCTTCAATAATTAGTTTTGTCTTCCCATTTATATATTCTCTGGTAGACATGGTGAAGTCGTAATTGTGATTTGAGAGGGTTCTGATTAGTTCGCTTCTATCAATATCGTTTTCAAGTGATATTCTGGCATAATATTGACGCTGACCAATAAGTTTTTTATCCAGCTTCTTTTTTATGGCACTACTTAATAAACCGCCGAGAATTGAGCCTGAACCATAGATTACAACATACATGGGATTGGTCTGCATTAAATTGAGGATTATCTTGATTACAGTTATTCCATACATGGCTTCAAAAAAGTTTATTGAAAGGGAATAGTATTTATTTCCCCGGCTGAATGCATCTATTTTTGCCAGAAACAGAGTATCCTGACCAATTCTTAGCAGCAGAATCATACCTGCAATCCGGATCGTGTCTAACATACTTCACCTCAAATATAAAAGTGAGGAAAATATAGTGATTTGAGGATGATGTGTATATAGATATTGTTGAAGAAATAAAAAAAATTAAAGAGGATTCACAATTGTAATATGAGTGTAGGGAATCTCAATTCTCTCTTCTTTGAAACGATTATGAATATCCATCATCATCGTATTTTTAGTGTCAACATAACGACTTTTTTCAAACCATATACCAAAGTGTATCTGGATACCGGAGTCTGCAAATTCTTTTATCATCAGAAAAGGTTCAGGTTCATCAAGACACAATGTATTTTCAGTAGCAATTGCTTTCAAGGTCTCTATTACATGCTGAAGATTTTCCTTATAGGCTACAAGGATTTGAATATCCAGTCTTCTAATAGGAAATCTGGTAATGTTCGTTATATCTGTTGAGATAAGTGTTTCATTAGGTATACGGATGAGCAGGTTATCAAATGTTTTCAGCATTATTGATAACAGATCGATGGAATATACTACTCCGACTTTATCTCCTACCTTAACAACATCTCCAATTTCAAAGCTTTTTTCTGTTACCAGAAAGATTCCACTGATTATATTCCCCAAACTTTTCTGCGAGGCAACACCTACTGCAATACCCAGAATACCAGCTGCACCCAGAAGAGTAGAGAGTTTTATTCCAAGCTCTGCAAGAATTATCATAAGTAGAATAGAAAAACCTATGTATTCCACTACTTTTGAAATAAGCATTCTAGTCTGTTGATTGGCATTCTTCTGAAAAGATCTATTGAGAGAAAATTTTATCAGTCTTATGGTAAAAAGACCGGCAAAAAAGATCAGAAGAACAACAATTATTTTTTCAATATCAATAGTTCCGAAGATGTCACGGTGCAAGAAGTCTTTAATATTCTGCATTTTCCCTACCCATTATAAAGCGTTTTTAAAAAGAAAAAACTCTTTTTAAGTACACTTTTTTCTTCTTTTTTCCTGGGATCTGAGGCGATCCTCATTGGTGGGATTTCCTCTTGTGGTTTCTTTTTTATAATAACCTGACTGGTCTGTTCAGCTCCTTTAAAGCTGATAGTTACAGGGCTTGTAAAGATATGATCAGCGCCAAAATATAGTGTTAAAAAGGGGCCTCTCAAGATCATTCTCTCAAAATTGAGGATCTGATTTGATTTATTTATTATTGTCAAAGGACAGAGCGCCATCTTGTGTTTTGATTCAGAATCTAAAGATTTTTTTGAAAGAGAACTCACTACAGAATAACAAAGTTCACCACTATCTGGATTTCCAAAGAAACTTTGGGACAAGGGAGTAAAAGGATGCTCCCAAAGAGTCGTTCTTTTTCCCGGGGATCCGAAGGTCACAGCTATCATCAGAGGGATTTCCAAATGAACTTCCAATTTGTTCCCGGGAATGATTGATAATTCATCAATAGGTTTCACAACTATAGGAAGTTCAGGTAATGCCGGTTCCAGATAGACTGGTTGTTCTTTACCTACAATATAACGCTTAGACTCGCTATTTTTATTTTCAATGCTTATATCAATGGAGAGAATTTCTCCATCTCTCAGGATTTTAATTCTATTATTCTGATTTAGAGAAATTGATATTTCTTTTCTATTTGGAGATATCTCTCCCCATGGAATAATAAAATTTTCCAACTCGTATCACTCCTGCAAAACATTGATTTGATTCTACCTTTGTCAGTAAAAACAGTTTATCATTATTCTTGAGGTAATTATATGGCACGATTTTATAAAAAGAGAAATGTATCTTTTGGCAAAAAGCCTGGAGAAGCTGTTTATATCGGAAACAAATCGAATGAAACACCATATGTTACATGGATATCTTTTGATGTAAATAATATTGAAAGGTTTGATGAGCTGAGTAACTTTTCGGAGATCAGCTTAAAGCCAGATAAAATTAACTGGCTTAGTGTTCATGGACTTTCTGATGTTAACTTTTTAAGTGATATGAAGCTAAAGTATGATATCCCATCCCTTGTCATTGCAGATCTAATGAACACAGGTTTAAGACCTAAAATCTCTATATGGGATGAAGGGCTATTTTTATCAATGAAAAGCCTTGAATCTCCTGAAGACTCAATACAGACGAACTCTGAGCAGGTGAGTTTTCTTTTATTAGAGAACTGTCTCATAACATTTCAGGAAACAAAGTTAGATCATTTTAAGACTATCCATGAAAGGCTGGATCAAAAATTCGGTAAAGTAAGGGGGAAAACGGCTGATTATCTTCTGTACTCCCATATGGACTGCCTTGTGGATCAGTATATTTCGGTGGTCCAGAATTTGGCAGAACAAATTGAAACGCTCTGTCTGGAATTCAGAGAGACACCAGGGAAACAGACTATCCTGGCAGCAAATATTCTTAATCGGGAGTTGTTATACCTCAGGAAAACAATAAACCCTGTCAGAGAAATGATAAAAAGATTGTTTGAAACGGAAAATCAGAGTATTCAAAAATCAACAAAACCCTATATCTCTGATCTGTACTCAAGTGTTATTCAGTTATCTGAAACTATTGATATCTATAAAGATATTCTCTCCTCTGAAATGGATACATATACAGTTATGCTGAATAATAAACTGAATGAAATAATGAAGCTTATGGCGATAGTTTCGGTAATCTTTCTACCTATGACCTTAATTACCGGGATATATGGTACCAATTTTGACTTTATACCAGAATTGGGAATGAAATTCGGATATTTATATCTTTGGGCTATTCTACTTTCTATTTCTTCAGTTCTCGTTCTATATTTTAAAAAAAAGAAGTGGCTATAAGATTGTTTGCTGATGATGTCAGGAGACTCTTTATTTACAACTCTGATAAAATGACAAAGCAGTAAATAAGTGATGGGAAAGGTTATACTCTTGAGCTTACAGAATTTATAAACAGTTGAATAGTACCTTGAAATTTCTTTGATCCGTGGAATGTGCAACGGCCCATATGACTCATCTTGTCTTTTTTATCCTTTGAATAGGTTTCGACAGTTCTTTCCAAAAACTGCTGATTTTTCAATATTACTATTCTGTGAATTTTTTCAGGTTTTATGAAATAGAAAATATTTTTATACCACAAATAAACTATAATTATAGTTTATTTGTTTATAAGGATGGATTTATGAAAATAGCCTGTATAGGGAATTATCCTCCCAGAGAATGTGGGATAGCTACATTTACCAAGGATTTCATTCAATCACTTCTTGATAACAATGCAGAGGGCTCTGAGAATATCGAGGCTTACGTTATAGCCATGAATGATCAGGATCAAGAATATGAGTACCAGGATATTGTAGCAAAAACTATTAATCAGAATATTCCAAAAGATTATATTAAAGCGGTGGAATTCATAAACTTCAGTAATGCGGATGTGTGTGTTCTTCAGCATGAGTTTGGTATTTATGGTGGAAACAGCGGTGTTTACATCCTACCTCTAATTCATAGGCTGACAATTCCCCTGATTGTGATCTTCCATACGGTATTAAAAAATCCATCTTACAATGAAAGGAATATCATCGTTGAAATAGGGAAGAAGGCCTCAAAAATTGTTGTGATGAACAGCCTGGCAATAGAAATCCTTGAAGAAGGTTATGGTATTTCAAAAGATAAAATTGCTGTCATTCCCCATGGTGTACCCGTGTATGACTTCACACATAATCAGGAAGAGAAAGAGCGATTTAATGTATTGGGGAGAAAAACTCTTATAACTTTTGGATTATTAAGCCGGAATAAGGGGCTGGAAACAGTCATTAAAGCCCTCCCGGAAGTTGTAAAGAAACACCCGGATCTATTGTATATCGTTCTGGGCAAGACTCATCCTGCTGTCGTTCGTCACTCTGGAGAGGAGTACAGGAATTATCTGAAACTCCTTGTAAATGAACTTGGCCTCCTTGATAATGTTTATTTTGATGACCGTTTTGTTGATACTGATGAATTATTGGGTTATTTAGCGGCAACGGATCTTTATGTCACTCCTTATCTGAATGAGGCACAAATCACCAGTGGTACTCTTTCTTATGCTGTGGGGGCAGGAGCGGCAGTTATATCAACGCCATACTGGCATGCTAAAGAACTTCTAACTAAAGATAGAGGAATACTATTTGATTTCAATGATTCCAAAGGCTTAGCAAAGATTCTGATTGATTTACTTGACAACCCTGAAAAGCTGCAATCCTATAGAAACAATGCCTTTGAATACGGGAAAAAAACGAGTTGGCCTGAAATAGGAAGGCAATATCTCGTTCAGGCTGATGAAGCCAGAAAATCATATATAGAGGATCATCATGAGAAGGAGTGGGTTATCAAGCCCCTCCTCTTACCTCAATTCAGTATGGATCATGTTAGTAGAATGACAGATACATCAGGGATCTTACAGCATGCCAAATATAATATTCCAAAGTGGAACGATGGATACTGTGTCGATGATAATTCCCGGGCTCTTTTAATGGCATCCATGGCATACCAGCAATTTAAAGATCCGGAAGTATTAAGGTTGATGTCTTATTATCTGAGCTTTATTCAGTATATGCAGAATGATGATGGAACCATAAGAAATTTTCTAGGGTACGACAGACAATATCTTGATGAGAAGGGTTCTGAAGATTCATTCGGACGGACCATTTGGGCATTGGGTTTTTTAGTCAGATCACTGCCGAGTGATTCATATTCAGAACTGGCCAGAGAGCTCTTTTTGAATTCCTATTCCCAATTTGATGCATTAAGCTCTCTTAGAGGTATTGCAAACACTATTCTTGGTGTCTGTCACTGGCTTCATCGATATCCTGGAGATGAGGGTATGCTGCGGACACTGAAACTACTTACATCTAAAATTCTGCCCCGTTACGGTGATCATAATAAGGGTGACTGGCACTGGTTTGAACAAAGTTTATCCTATGATAATGGAATCATTCCATACGCTCTGCTGCATTCTTATGAAATCACTTCTGATGTAGAGACATTGAGTATTGCATTGGAAAGCCTTCAGTTCCTGGAAAATGTGGTTTTTAAGGAAAGTTCTCTTAGCCTTGTGGGTAGTGAAAATTGGTATACCAATGGGGAGGAATGTTCTGATTTTGATCAGCAGCCCCTGGATGCCATGTCCATTGTCCTGATGTTTCATCAGGCTTATATGGTCACAAGGGATAAGAGACATCTTCAAAAAATGTTCGATTCCTTTCTCTGGTTTCTTGGTGAGAATGACTTAAGGATTCCTCTTTATGACTTTGAAACCAAAGGTTGTAATGACGGTTTGAAAATCCATGGAGTCAACAGAAATCAGGGTGCCGAGAGTACTCTGGCCTATCTGATCTCTCATTTGACTGTAATGTCCTGTTATGAGATTTCTGTTTGACAGGCAGGGCCTTCGTTCTGGCTCGTTGATCTAATAGATATCAGGCATTACTTGTCATCACCTTCAGAACCTCATCCAAATGAAGAGAGGCAAAGGATGAGGCGGAATCAGACATCCCGTAGGGAATAATCAGTTCATTATTATGGACCATGGATCCGCAGGAATAAACGACATTCGGTACATATCCTTCCCGTTCTTCATCGTTGGGGATGAGAATCGGATGTTCATATTGGCATATCACTTTTTCAGGATGTTCCAGGTCCAGCAGGGTTAAGCCCAGGCAATATTCTCTCATGGCTCCAACTCCATGAGTTACCAATAACCATCCTTTCTCAGTTTCGATAGGAGAGCCGCAATTTCCTATCTGTACAAATTCCCAGGGGTATTTGGGTTCTTCCATTTTGATGTTTTCCTGCCAGGTCAATAAATTCTCCGAATACATCATATAGTTACAGAATCCATCAATTCTGGAGACCATCACATACTGACCTCTTATTTTCCTGGGGAAGAGGGCCATTCCCTTATTCTGGGCCGATTGACCATGAAGGGGCCTTATGGTGAAATGATAAAAGTCTTTTGTTTCAAGTATTTTTGGGAGAATCGCAAATCCGTTATAAGCAGTAAATGTCGCATAATAAGTTACCTGCCCATCATCATCTGTGAATCTTACAAACCGTGCATCCTCAATACCATTCCGTTCAGAATCAGACACTGGAAAAATCACTCTTTCTGATATTGTCGTATCTTCTGAAAAAGTGATGTCATAATGTGCATCGGCGAGCCATATAAGAGATTTAATGACATTCTTTTTAGAAAGAGAGACTTCCATGTCTTTTACACTTTCATGAATACTGCGTTGAAGATCTCCAAATGTAAAGTTATCATTCAAACGGTTCATTATCTGATCAACAATATCTTTATGGATATTCAGTTCATCCAATTTATGTATATATTGTTCTTTATTATATTCTCTCATCTTGATGACATCCGGCATTTCAACTAAATCATTTTTGTTTCTAAAGGTCAGCTTATTCTTACTGTCAATGATTCCACTTCTGAAAACTATGGATGAGATATGTCCTTCTCCTGTTGCCCTGAAGCTTACAATTATTCTTTTCTGTCCTTCTTCCAGATGATCCTGATTGGGAGCTTCCATTATGGACGGATTAAAAAAAGCAGCTGATTCTATTGAATATTCATGTGTGAAATAGGAACCTATTAACAGCTTCTTTTCCCGGGTAAGAGAATTCTCATCAATTCCAAGATCCTGAAGAAAATGGATGATATTTGAGAAGTGTTTTTCAAATATGGATGTAATATTTCTGTGTCTGTTTCCATAGGTAGATAAAATTCTTCTAAGTTTATACTTTGTATCCACTTCATTCATATTCAGAATCTTCTGAATGAGCAGTCGACTCCGTTCATCCCCTCCGGCGACAAAAAAGCGTGCGATGACTCTCTTTGAGTCAGGATAAAAGCGATTTTCGAAACGATTTATATGAATACTCATTTTTTTGGTCTCCAGATAGTAATTATAGTCTCAAACAAGTGAATGCAAGTTATAAATAATGAATAAAAAAAGCCTCTTTTTATTATTCATGCAGAGTCGGTATCAGTTCAATACGAACACTTCTTATTGTTAGTTGATCTGCCTCCAGAACTGTAAATCTAATCTGATTTTCATTGTATTCCGTGCCGGAATCAGGGATACTTCCCAGCTTTTCGCAGAGATAACCACCAAGGGTTTCATTGTTTTCTTTTTTAATTCTTTGATTAATTATGTGAGAGAGATATTCCAGGTCAGTATTTCCGGGAGCAATAAAAGTATTCTTATCCAGAGATCGGACATCCTCTTTGATGGTGTTAATATTTCCTGGTATCATTCCGAGAATTTCCGAAGCAATTTGCTGATGGGTGACAATACCCGAAATCCCTCCATATTCATCACAGAGAAAGACCACATCAAGGTTCTCTTGAACCATGGAATAGAGCAGTTCCGGAAGCTTCTTGACTTCGGGGAAAAAAACCGGCTTTAATAAAATCTGTTTTAAAGACAGGTCTCCGGATTTAAATAAATCTTCAATGTCAATGTATCCGACAATATTATCGGTTCGATTTTTATAGCATGGGAAGTATCGCTGATTAGATTGACCAGCGGCTCGTATTAACTCCAAAGGGTTTGTGTCTATATGATATATAGATTGCTTATGCAACGGAATCATAGCTTCTGAGGCAAGGGTAAGTCCAAAATCCAGTATTTCATCAATAATCCTAAAATCATCATTCCCTAAACCTGATTCCTTACTGCTTAAATGCATAAGAAGCCTGAAATCATCTCTGGACCGGGGTATTTTTTCTCCTGTGTTTTTTTGTTTCATCAGTATCATCAGTATTTTAACAATTAGATTCAACAAGAATGAAATCGGGAGAAATATGTAGAAGAATAAATGCATTGTCACTGCCAATCGTACTGTGATGGTATCAGCATTTCTTCTAAAGAAGGTTTTAGGTATTATTTCGGAGAAAAGGAGGTAGACAATGGTTAATACCATACTGCCGCTGATGGCTACGGTCAGAGAGTATTGGTTTCTTAGATAATTTGATAAAACAACAGCACTGGTGACAACAGCAACATTAGTACCGATCAGTGTGGTTGCAAGGAGTCTTTCAGGCTTTTTTAACAGAAAATGGGCAGAATTTGCCCAGATCTTACCCAGTTCTTTATTGGAGTATATTTTAAGTTTATCTGCTGACAGTAAACCCGTTTCCATTCCTGCGAAGAAAGAAGCAATAATCAAACAGGAAATCTCTATAATCAGAATCATGGTCGGTACCTTTTTTCAATCTTCAGGTTTTTGATAGTGTTTTTGTCCATCTCCAGTACTATTATATGTAGATCATGAAACAGTACCTCATCTCCCGATTCGGGAATATCGCCAAATAATTCAAGAAACAATCCTGCGATTGTCTCAACATCAAAATCAATCTCCACACCAAAGTATTCTTCGAAGTCTTCAATAGGCATAGAGGCGGGGATAACCGTTGTTCCCTGATTGTTGTCATTTTGTGTTTCCTGAATGGGGTTGTAAAAAACTCTTAAAACGTCTTCGATTATATTTTTAAACCAGATAACTCCTGCGGTTCCTCCAAATTCATCTACCAGTAGGGCTAATTCTGAGTTGTCTTCCCTCATTTCTAGGATCAGTGTGGGTAGATCCTTCGATTTAGGTACAATATGAAAGTCCCTGGATAATGTTTTTATACTTTCATTAAGATGAGATTGCTCAAATTTGCATTCCAGAAGCCGGGGTATGGGAATCCATCCAGATAGATGATCGCTGTCATTGTTCCGGAGTATGATCGATAGGTTCATTATATATTTTTTGTCTTCTGCAATGATGTCCAGAACCTCTCCGATATTCAAATCACTTGATATGGTATTAAGAACCTTTCGCTGTGTCATAACACTATAGGCAGGCTTTCCTGTGAATGCCAGATATGACTTAAAAAGTCTGTATTCAGAGTGTATTAAAATAGACTGCTTATATCCCATTTCTGCTGTGGTTAGAACTAAGCTGTGTTTTTTTTCATTTTCTATTCTCATGTCTTTTGGAAATAGATTTAAAAACCAGGTACTGATATGATTCAGAACAGACCGGACAGGAGTTAAGAATAGATGAAGATAGTACAAAGGCTTGGCAGTCAGGTTTGAAAAGCTCCTGGAGTGATTTACAGCAATCCTTTTAGGAGTGAGTTCTCCAAAAATCAAAAGCAATAATGTCATCCCAATAATCGAATATATCTCAGATTTTCCTCTGAATAATCGATCACCGATAATACTTCCGATACTTGATGCAAATATATTCACTACCATATTCCCTGTAAGTATTGTAATAAGGAGTTGTTCCTGATTTTCAAGAAGGAAGGAAAGAATAGCTTTCTTTTTTATTGACTTATTCTCTTTGAGGGAATTCCGTTCCAGGCGATTCAAGGAGAAAAATGCTGTCTCTGAACCTGAAAAAAAGAAAGAGAATAGAAGGAGAATGGCCAGGAAAATATAATTGAGGTAAAATGAATCAAATATCATATGATTTCCTTCTTATATCCATTATAAACGGCTGAATATGTTTAAAAAGACTTTTATATATGTCTTTTATTATAGACGTTTATTGTGCCTCAATAGATGAAAATCAATTTATTTCTGGTCTGAAAAGATTTAATTATCTGATTTTAATACCCCAGAAACGCTTTAATCTCAGGAATAAAAAACGGCCCATACTGTTCCAGCTTGGTCTCACCAACACCGGATACCCTCAGGAAAGCAGTGTTGTCCACAGGCTTCAGGGCGCTCATCTCCCGCAGGGTCTTATCTGAGAAAATAACATAGGGTGGAACACCTTTCTTTTTGGCCAGTTTCATACGGACATTTTTAAGAAGATCAAAAAGAGTCTCGTCATATTTACCGCTCTTGGCAAATAAGTCCTCTTCCGCTGATGGAGGGGGAGGCAGTTTATCCTCACGCTTCAGAATGTAGAAGGATTCTCTGCCGAAAAGAACACGGCGGCCCTTTTCGGTAATCTTCAGCGCATTATATGCTTCACTGTCCTGGAGGACGCCTTCCTGGCTGAGAAGCTCTTCAATTATACCCCGCCACCAATTTTTACTCTTATCTTTACCTACTCCATAGGTCTTTATCTGATCATGTCCCATGCGGCGGATTTTTTCTGTATCCGCTCCCTGAACGACATCAATCACATGGGTCAGGCCGAAACGTTCTTCTGTTCTCATGACGGCAGAGAGTATTTTCTGGGCATCCACAGAGGCATTGATCTTCTCCATTTCTCCTGTACATATATCGCAGAAGCCGCAGTCGTCGGCAGCGGGCTCATCAAAGTATTCCAGGACCTGTTTCCGCCGGCATACATTGACCGATCCGAAACGTGCCATACGGCTCAGGTTGTCCTTTGCTTTCTGCTTTTCTTCAGGATCATCTATCTGATTGATAAAATATTGCTGTTTGACCAGGTCTCCTGCAGAGTAGAGGAGGAGACAGTGAGATTCCAGGCCGTCACGTCCGGCTCTTCCTGTCTCCTGATAATAGCCTTCCATGCTTTTGGGAAGGTCTCCGTGGATCACAAAACGGATATTGGATTTATCGATACCCAAGGGGTAAGTATTATTAAGTACCTATATTTTTATATATGGAAATCGATTAGAAACTTCAAATTCTTTCCTCTGATATACAGTTCCACTCCAAGAATTACTAATTCTAGCTAAAACAAGAAGAATCTAGAAGTGCTGTTTTTTACACATTCTGATCCGTTCTGTTAGTTGTGAGATTGATATTTGGCTCCTATAATTTTTTTATCTTTAGAAGATAAATAAAGGAGTAGGAATTATGTTATTCACGAAGAAAAAGGTTCTACTAGTATTAGTTTTATCGCTTCTATGCTTTGGAACTATTTGGGCTAATGGGGATACAGAACAGACAGACACAGGTGGAAATACCGGCAGTAATGAGAAAAGTTCTGAAGTAATGACACTAAATATGTTTTATCCTGTACAGGTCGGTGGACCTCTCACAAAATTGGTTGAAAAGATCTGTGAGGATTTTACCAAAGTTAATCCAGGGATTATTGTAAAGCCAATCTACACAGGGAACTATAATGATACCGTTGTTAAAATTCAGACAGCGATTCAGGGTAAAAACCCACCTGAACTCTTTCTAAGTTTAGCTACACAGCGATTTTCATTAACCTCTACCGACTCAGTTATTGCTCTTGATGATATGATTGCTGCGGATGGTGGGGATGAGTATATAAATGACTTCCTACCTGGATTTATGGAAGATTCATTCGTGGATGGAAAAATCTGGAGTATTCCTTTTCAGAGAAGTACTCAGATCATCTATTATAATAAAGATGCCTTTAAAGAAGTTGGCTTGGATCCTGAAGCACCCCCCAAAAACTGGGATGAGCTGCTTGCATTCTCAAAAAAATTGACTAAAAAAGACAGTGATGGGAATGTTGTTAGATGGGGTGTTGGCTTAGCACAGCAGGATGGTTCTGCACAGTGGCAATTTACAGGATTCTGTCTGGAGAATAGTGTTAATGGTGAAAACCTTATGTCCGATGACGGTAAGAAAGTTTTCTTCAATACTCCTGAGAATGTTGAAGCCCTCCAGTATCAGATTGATTTACAGCAGAAACATGAAGTAATGCCTAAGGGAATTGTTCAATGGACTGACTTACCCGGTGCTTTCCTGGAAGGAAAATATGGTATCATTTACCATACAACAGGAAATCTTACCAACATATCAAAAAATGCAGACTTTGAATTTGGTACAGGTTTTATGCCCGGAAACAAGAGATATGGAGCTCCTACAGGTGGAGGAAACTTCTATATCAGCAAGGGTGTTTCTGAAGAGAAACAGAACGCTGCATGGAAATTTATCCGCTTTGCAACATCCCCAGAAAGACTGGCTCAATGGAATGTTGATACAGGATATGTAGCCCCTAGGATTTCATCTTTTGAAACTTCTATCATGAAAAATTACTATGCTAATCTACCCCAGGCCATGGTAGCTAAAGATCAGCTGAAATATGCTAAACCTGAGCTGACAACCTATGATGCATCAAAAATGTGGAGAATCTTCAATGATAACTACCAGGCTGCCATCATCGGCGACTTAACTCCTCAGGAAGCTTTGGATAAAGCTCAGAGAGAAGGTACAAGAGCCTTGGCACGATTTCAGTAATCTGAAGATTCATTTTTAAGTTCTGAACAAGGGTGTTCTATAAAAGGAGCACTCTTGGTTACAGTAAAACTGGATTTTTTAACAATTTACAATGAGGTAAATCATGATTCGTATTTCAAAAAGATTGGAAAATGATCTTCTCGCTCTGCTTTTATTATTACCATCTCTGATCTTTCTGTTTCTGTTTACAATCTTTCCTATTCTGAAAAGTATCTACATGAGTTTTATGGATATGCAATTGGGTATGAAGGAACCATTATTTTTAGGATTTGCGAATTACAAGTATCTTTTTTCAGACCCATTATTCTGGAAAATTATGGGTAATACTTTTTTCTTTGCTTTTTTAACAGTGATTCCCAGCATGATTATCGGTCTTTCTTTGGCAATGCTGCTTAATCTTAAGAGTAAAATGACCGGTTTTTTAAGGGTTTCATTTTTCTCTCCTGTTGTTATGCCAATGATCGCTGTATCAAGTATATGGATGTTTATCTATATGCCTGATGCCGGATTATTGGATCAGCTTTATAAAAGTTTCGGTTTGTCCGGACAGATATACTTACAGGAATCGAACGCTGTCCTCCCTGCACTTTCTGTTGTTTACAACTGGAAAGAAGCAGGATTCTTAATGATTTTTTTCCTATCCGGCTTACAGAGCATATCACCCCAGATGTATGAAGCGGCACGTATTGATGGAGCTAATAAAGTTAGAATCTTCTTTGGAATGACCATACCCCTACTTATGCCGACGACGATCTTTGTGGCGACTATAGCCCTTACAGATTCATTTAAATTGGTAGATCATATTGCAATGATGACAGAGGGACAACCGAATAATTCCAGTACAACTCTGCTTTATTATATATATCAGAATGGTTTTAACTACTTTGACCAGGGCCTGGCGTCTACCCTTACAGTCATTATGCTGGTCATCATGCTCTGTGCTGCATCTATTCAGTTCTTTGCTGCAGATAAACGAATCCATTACAACTAAACCAAAATGATTTAAACGCGTTTTGAAGTTCTAATTTTAGCATAAAAAGGAAGAAATATGAAAACTAGAACAGTTTTGCTTTTTACTTGTGCGGGTCTTTTCGCCCTATTGTGGCTGATTCCCCTTATTTGGCTGGTGGTCACAGCTTTTACCGAACCGACCTATCTGATGACACTCTATCCCCAAAGTGCCCTGACTCTGGGAAATATAAAATATGTCCTTACAGCTGCCCCTTTTGGTCGTTATTATATCAATACCATAATGATTGTCATCGGTACTTATGGTATGCAGTTTTTAACAGTTACCCTTGCGGCATATGCTCTTGGAGTATTAAATTTCCGTTTGGAAAAACTTGTGTTCTTTTTGATTTTTGTTCAGATCATTATTCCCAATGATGTTCTTATAATGCCCAACTACTCCACCATGTCTTTTTTTAACTTAGTTGATACCAAATTGGCTATTATGCTTCCCTTTTATTGCAGTGCCTTTGGAATCCTCTTATTACGACAGAGTTTCAAGACAATCCCAAAAGCTCTCAAAGATGCATCCATGATTGATGGATGTAACACGATGCAGACCATATGGGGAGTCTATGTCCCTTGTGCAAAACCTGCCTATGTCTCATTTGGGCTTGTTTCTATCAGTTATCACTGGAACAATTATCTTTGGCCAATGATAGTTACAAACTCAGTAGAGAACAGACCTCTTACAGTCGGTCTGGCAATCTTTGCAAAGTCAAAAGAAGCTGTAATGCAGTGGTCTAATGTAACTGCGGCTACCTTTATTATTATACTTCCCCTTCTTTTAGCTTTTTTAATCTATCAGAAACAATTTATTAATAGTTTTGTAAGTTCAGGGATTAAATAAATGATAAATCTGAAATTTTTAGGTTGCGGGAGTGGATATAACCCCCAAATGAACAACACAAATGCGTATTTTACTATTGAAGACAATTTCTATCTGATAGACTGTGGTTTTACATCTTTTCAGAATGTAATACAGCTTGATGACTTCAAGAATACTCAAACTGTGACTATCTTTGTAACCCATCTTCATGCAGATCATGCCGGCAGTCTTCCTATGCTTGTGTCCTATTGTTTAAATATTATGAAAATAAAGTGCTCCATCGTATTTCCACTTACAACAGTCAAGGATCTTCTTCTGTTGATGGGTATTCCAGATAATGAATATGATTATTACCCTAGCTGGAATCATATTGGAAAAAAGGGGAAATTAGAGGTCGAAGTATATGAAGTGGATCATACTCCATTGATGAAGTGTTTTTCTTACTCGTTTACATACGAAAAATCAACTTTTTATATTAGTGGTGATTCTGCAACCATCCCTGAGAAAGTTATATTTCAATTCAAAGAAGGCGAGATTGACAGGATATACCAGGACACCATGAGTGGAAAAGGACTGCATCCCTCTCATGGTACTTTACAAATGCTTGACAGTATATTTACACCTGATCTGCGGAATAGGGTATTCTGTACTCATTACAATAAGGATTTTCGTAGCACAATCCGAGAGCATGGCTATGGTATAATCTATGAATACTCCAAAAATTAAGGAGTGAGTATCCTTGCTGAAAGTCGTATTGGCCGATGATGAATATTTTATTCTGCATGAACTGGCAGGTCTTATAGATTGGTCTGAATATAATTGTGAAATCGTCGGGCTAGCCTCAAATGGAATAGAAGCACAGAAAATGGTTCTTCAAGAGAGTGCAGATCTATTAATCTCTGATATTAAAATGCCTGGAATGGATGGACTGACTCTTATTGATTCTTTAAGTCAGGTTCGAAATATGAATTATATTCTAATCTCTGGGTATAGTGATTTCGAATATGCTTTAAAAGCGATCAAGTTCCAGGTTGCTGACTATCTTCTGAAACCCCTAGATAAGAATGATCTACAAAATGCTCTGCTTAAATTACAGACAGAGGATCTCTCATCCTCAAAGAGTGAGGATGAGAGTATTCAAGTACGATTAAGAAATGACCCATACCTTAAACACGCCTATGAATATATAGAAAATCATTATAAAAATGCCTTTAGTTTAGAGGATATGGCGAATTCTTTGAATATCAGTCCCAGTTATTTAAGTAAACTCTTTGTCAGAAAAGTTGATATGCGTTTTAAGGAATTTGTAAATCTTTACCGTATTCGAGTGAGTCAGCAAATATTGAGTAGTACAAACAAAACAATTGAAGAGGTTTCTCTATTAGCAGGATATAGTGATTATAAATATTTCACCAGGGTTTTCAAAAAGCTCTCTTTTATGACTCCTGCACAATACCGGAAAGAGGGTGAGAATTTTATAAATAATCGGGATAAGACTTTCTAAGATGAATACTTTTGAAAAAGTAAAGATCTTTTTTTTTACACACCGATATTTTATAAAACTGCTAACAGTCTATTTTCTGACTTCATTACTTGTTTTATGTACATTTATTATTGTTTTTGATCGTCTTTTTGAATCCATTTCTAATAATTACATTTATAAGAAAGAAAAAGAATGGGCCATAAAGACAGGCAATAGTATTGAAGTAATGATGGGAGACTACAGTTCATTATTACAAGATCTTGCAAAAAATAAAGGAATTCAGGATTTCTTTCTTCAGAAGGAAACAGATCTAGAAGCCAGATCCCTGATTGAACAGACGATTAATGATTATATCCTTTTTAATAAAGGTTTTGAAGAAATCCATATAATCGGAATAGATATTTCTAGAAGGATTTCCTCCGGTTATATTCCTAATATCTATCTGTACAGGAATTGGGGAATTCTATACAACATGACCAAGGACGAGCAGCGGAATAACTTTTTCTTTGCCAGTCGTTATAGAGGAATTAATGGAGAATATACATGCCTCTCAGTTGCTACAAAGGTATTTTCACCAGAGGGAAAACTAATTGCCTATATCATTTTAGATGTGTATACAAGCAGGATTACAGCCCTGCTCAATCAGGCCAATCCCAGCCAGGGTAATATCAATTTAACAGATCAGAACAACTATATTCAATATAGCAATTCTAATCAGTTTGAGGAGGGGCAGATCTATCAAAGACCCTCTGAACAGGATTATAACTATCATTTTGAGGTCCCTCTCATTCAGGATAAATTCACCTTCAATTATGATATTAAAAACTCCTATTTCAAGCTATTGAACAGAGAGCTTGGGAAAATGAGTTTTATCCTTCTTCTCTTGAGTATGCTTATCTCCATTCTCATTGCATCATTTTTTTCATCAAATTTACAGAAACCTATTAATAAGCTGATTAATGCTATGAAGATAGTGGGGAAAGGGGATCTCAATGTTCAATTAGATCTTCGTAAAAGAAATGATCTCCATGAGCTTGAAACTGAATTTAATCTCCTGGTTCGACGGTTTAAAAATCTTAATGAAGAGAATCTTGAGAGTGAACGTCTTATGCATCAGGCCCAGATCTCCAGTCTTCAGGCTCAGATTAAACCCCATTTTATATATAATATATTGGCGACTCTCAGAGGAATGGTTTATTACAGCAGTCCTGATGATGTTGCAGAGCTGATAACCAACCTTACAAAATTACTCCGTAATACCTTCGATTTTTCAAATAAACTAAAAACTCTGGAATGGCATCTCTCTATTGTTCAGTGCTATGTTGATATTCAGAATAAACGGTTTTCAGACAAGTTCAACCTGATAATCGAGAGTGACCAAAAAAGCCTTTCCTGCCTTATGCTTCCTCTATTGATACAACCCATTGTAGAAAATTCAATTTCTCATGGACTTGAGGATAAGATTGGAGATTGCCATATCTCAATCCAAACATGGGTGAAGGAAGACTATCTTTTTATAAAAATAGAGGATAATGGAACTGGTATTGATCCGGAAACTGTCAGAAGAATAAACGAGGGTGATACTACATTTTTCCAAAATCACATAGGCTTTGGTAATGTAAAGAAAAGGCTTGCCTATTTCTATGATCAGGAATGCTATATTTCACTAGAGAGTAAAGTTGGAGAAGGAACTACAGTTAAATTAAAAATTCAATATTTTCAGAATTAATGTAAAATCAGTATCCCAGAAATTCCTTAATCTTAGGGATAAAAAAAGGCCCGTATTGCTCCAGCTTGGTCTCACCAACACCGGATACCCTCAAGAAAGCAGTATTGTCCACAGGCTTGAGAGCACTCATCTCCCGCAGGGTTTTATCTGAGAAGATAACATAGGGAGGAACACCTTTTTTCCTGGCCAGTTCCATACGGACATTTTTAAGAAGATCAAACAGAGTTTCATTATATTTCCCGCTCTTGGCAAATAAGTCCTCTTCCGCTGATGGAGGGGGAGGCAGTTTATCCTCACGCTTCAGAATATAGAAGGATTCTTTGCCGAAAAGAACCCGGCGGCCTTTTTCGGTAATCTTCAGGGCATTGTAGGCTTCACTGTCCTGCAGGATGCCTTCTTGGCTGAGAAGTTCTTCGACGATTCCCCTCCACCAGTTTTTACTCTTATCTTTACCTACTCCATAGGTCTTTATCTGATCATGTCCCATGCGGCGGATCTTTTCTGTATCCGCTCCCTGAACGATATCAATCACATGGGTCAGGCCGAAACGTTCTTCTGTCCTCATGACGGCAGAGAGTATTTTCTGGGCATCCACAGAGGCATTGATCTTCTCCATCTCTCCTGTACATATATCGCAGAAGCCGCAATCGTCGGCAGCGGGCTCATCAAAATATTCCAGGACCTGTTTTCGCCGGCATACATTGACCGATCCGAAACGGGCCATACGGCTCAGGTTGTCCTTGGCTTTCTGCTTTTCTTCAGGATCATCTATCTGATTGATAAAATATTGCTGCTTGACCAGGTCTCCCGCGGAGTAGAGGAGGAGGCAGTGAGATTCAAGGCCGTCTCGTCCGGCTCTTCCTGTCTCCTGGTAATAGCCTTCCATGCTTTTGGGAAGGTCTCCGTGGATCACAAAACGGATATTGGATTTATCGATACCCATAGGGTAAGTATGATTAAAGTATAATATGTGTTTTTAATGTTGAGGGTTCATTTATCCCTCTGTATTGTTTATTTTGCTTGTAATTAACTTTATGAGAACATAAACTAAAATCTCTGTTTTTCCTTTCCTGAATTAGGTATTAGATGATGTATTAGTGGAGAATATGAGTGTTTAAGCAACAATCAGCGATCTTAGATAATAAGGCCCTTGGCAATGTAATTGATGTTCTCAAAGATGAAATCAAACCTGAATCAAACTTATCAGTGATTTCCGCGTTCTTTTCCATTTTTGCATATGAAGAACTAAAAAAAGAGCTTTCAAAAATTGATGACTTTAAGCTGTTGCTGCCTACCCATCCAGGTACAGAAACTTTCAAAATGAATGTTTCTGGTACTCCCTTAGACCGACGGTTACGAAATAGACTAAATATGGCATATATAGCTCGAAGTTGTGCAGACTGGCTGAATAAGAAGTGTTCAACTAAATATATTCCTTCTCCCATAGGGCAAAATTTAATCCACATTAAAAATGGGGATGAAAACTCGGCCATAATGGGGAGTGCATCATTTACAACAGAGGGTCTGGGGATAACAACGTCTAAATCCTATCACATGAACTCTTATTATAAGCACAATGAAGAAGTTAGCTCACTGGTCAAATGGTTTAATGAGCTCTGGGCAAGTACAGCCGAATCAAAAGATATAAAGGACAGCATACGAAGCTCATTGGAGCTAATCTATTCAGAGAAAACACCTCAGCAGATTTACTTCATAACTCTATACAATCTATTCAAGGATTTTCTTGAAGAACTGGATGAAGAGAAGATAATTAAGACTCAGACAGGCATTAAAAGTACGACTGTCTGGCAAAAGCTTTATAAGTTCCAGAGAGACGGAGTCCTTGGAGCAATAGATAAAATTGAGAAATATAATGGTTGCATTATTGCAGACAGTGTCGGTCTCGGTAAAACTTTTGAAGCATTGGCTATCATTAAATACTATGAACTCCGAAATGACAGAGTCCTTGTTCTTTGTCCTAAAAAACTACGTGAAAACTGGACCCTGTATACAGTAAATGATAAGAGAAATATCCTTTCTTCTGATCGTTTAAACTACGATGTTCTCAATCATACCGACCTATCCAGATCCAGGGGAATGTCAGGAGAAATCAATCTTGCATCCCTCAATTGGGGGAATTATGACCTTATTGTCATAGATGAGTCCCATAACTTCAGAAATAATCCTGCAAGAAAAGATGAGTCTGTAACCAGGTACTCAAAACTGATGGATGACATCATTAAAGCAGGTGTTAAGACCAAAGTTCTTATGCTTTCTGCTACTCCTGTGAATAACAGAATGAATGACTTGAAGAACCAGGTGGCATTTATTGTTGAAGCCAAAGATGATGCATTGGAAAGCAATGGGATAGTAAGCATAGAACAGACTCTAAAGCTGGCACAGGCTAAGTTCAACACCTGGTTGAAACTGGATGATGAGCATCGAACTACTGCATCACTTCTTGAAACCCTGAACTTTGATTATTTCAAGCTGTTGGATTTACTTACGATTGCTCGTTCAAGAAAACATATTGAGAAATACTATGATATATCTGAGATTGGAAAGTTTCCTGAACGACTTCCTCCTTTCAATATAAAAACAGGAATTGAAATCACTGGTCAGTTTCCTCCATTAGAGCAGATCAATAAAGACATTCGTTTTCTTAATCTCAGTGCTTATGCTCCTTTGAAGTACATTCTACCAAACAAAACAGAAGAATATAGCCGAAAATATGACCGAAAGTTGGCTGGTGGTTCCACTTTTAGACAGGTAGACCGGGAACAGAGCCTTATTCACTTGATGAGAGTAAATCTGTTCAAGAGGATGGAAAGTTCAATCAACTCATTCTCCATGACTCTTGCAAAGCTTCTTGGTGAAGTAAACACTCTTCTTTCCAAGATTGACAGCCATGAAAGCAGTGGGGATTTAGAAGAGTTCGACATTGAAGATATTGAGATTGAAGATGATGCTTTCTCTCCATATGTGGTAGGTAAAAAAATCAAGGTTCTAATTCAGGATATGGACACCGTCCGTTGGCGACAGGAGTTGGAAGAAGATAGGATTATTCTTGAAACCCTTCTTACATCAGCTGAATCTGTTGATGCCAGTCAGGATGAAAAATTAAGGCAATTAAAAGAATTGATAAAGAACAAAGTTCAGAATCCTATTAATAGCGGGAATAAGAAAATTATTGTTTTCACTGCTTTTGCGGATACAGCAAAATACCTTTATACCAATATAGCCAAATGGGCTTTGTCTGACCTTGGAATAAACTCAGCTCTTGTTACGGGTTCAGGAGATAATAAAACTGAGATGCCAGGTATCAAGAAAGACTTGGCTTCAATCATTACATCCTTCTCCCCAATTTCAAAAGAAAGGAGCAAGGTCGACTCGACATTAACTGAAGTGATTGATCTTCTTATTGCAACAGACTGTATCTCAGAAGGTCAAAACCTTCAGGATTGTGATTATCTGATAAACTACGATATCCACTGGAATCCTGTCCGTATCATTCAACGTTTTGGACGTGTTGACCGTCTTGGCTCCAGAAACGACTGTATCCAGTTAGTCAATTTCTGGCCCAATATGGAACTTGATGAATACATCAATCTGGAGGCACGTGTCTCAGGCCGAATGGTATTGCTGGATATATCCGCAACAGGTGAAGAAAATGTAATTGAGTTTACTGACTCAGGTACAATGAATGACCTGGATTATAGACGAAAACAACTGGAACGACTCCAAAACGAAGTTATTGATATTGAAGATGTGGAAGGCGGAATATCCATCACAGATTTAACATTGAATGACTTCCGTATGGACCTTACAGAATACATGAAACAGAACAATATACCTCTTTCAGACTTTCCCTTCGGGGCTTTTGCCATAGCTGATGTTTCTGGGGAACCAGAGATAGTTCCCGGTGTTATATTCTGTCTGAAGAATGAAGGGAGTCAAACAGTCTCCGATACAACTTATGCTCTCTCTCCGTTATATCTTATCTATGTATCAGATGATGGTTCCGTAATATTACAGTTCACTCAGGTCAGGAAAATACTCGATCTTCTGAAAAAGAAAGGCATAGAAGGAAAAGTATTGAACCCTGAAAACCTGGACGCTTTCCATTCAAGAACACGTAAGGGAAAAGATATGTCCCATTACCAAAACCTTCTATCCAAGGCCATTCAGGCATTAACCGGAGCAGCAGAAGAGCGTGGCGTTGAAAGCCTCTTCACGCCTGGAGGAACTGTAATCAGTAAGGATAGTTTTAAAGGAATCGATGATTTTGAAGTGGTCAGTTATCTTGTTTTGATGTCAGGGGGTGATTCCCATGTCTGATTATTTGAACAAAATATGGAATATCCTATCCTTTCCTGAAAAGGCATTACTGGAAAAACGGATTCCCAAAAAACAGTTCCTGGAAAGCGGTCGATTAACCGGGAACGATAAGAAACTCTTCAGGGATAATGTGAAGAATGTTTATTGGCAATACACCCTAAAGCCCTCTACCTGTCCGGTTTTACCCTATCGGGATAATGACCGGGAATACCTTGAGGTCGCCATTCTCCATGTGGAATTAGTGTCCCAAAAGGGGCTGCCTCGTATTGCCGAGATTATTCACCGGACAATTCCCTATCCTATGAAGTTGGTTTTCACAAATAATGAAGAGAACCTTGCTTTCAGTATAGCACCTAAAAGGTTCAGCCAGGCTGAGCAAGGTGCTTTTGTTGTCGAGTCATTTTTTACAACCACCTGGCTGGATGATATTTCTTTTTCTCCTGCATCAGAATTTATAGCCTCATTAAACTGGAATGTGCTTTCACTCAGCAATTTTGGTGTCTTATATAGAGAATGGATAGATCGATTTATTGCTTTTGAAAGTGCCCTAAAGTCAGGTGCTTTTCGGTTAGGAAATACCGAATCTCGACAGGAGACCCTTGAGAGTTATAAAGATTTAGAATATCAGATTGTAGAACTGAAGTCACAAATAAAAAAGGCTGCTTTTAATAAGCAAGTTGAATTAAATACCGAATTAAAGAAAAAAGAACAAGAGCTCAAGCACCTTGCTACGAGCCTTACATAGGAGGAAACTCATGGACAAAATGAATGGAACAACAATGGATATCGTAGCAGAGAATGTTGAAAAACTAAAAGAACTCTTCCCTGAAGCTTTTACTGAGGGAAAGGTTGATTTCGAAGCTTTAAAAGAGGTTCTGGGGGATTATACAGAAGGAAAAGAAGAAAGATATAGCTTCTCCTGGAATGGTAAGAGCAAGTCAAGAATGCTTGCTCAAACACCAAGTACTGGAACTCTACGTCCTTGCCAGAAAGAATCCGTAAGTTGGGAAGAAACTAAGAATATATTTATTGAAGGAGACAATCTTGAAGTCCTAAAACTCCTTCAAAAGTCTTATTATAAAAAATTCAAAATGATCTATATCGACCCTCCTTATAATACAGGCAAGGATTTTGTATATAGAGATAATTTTAAGGATAATATAAAAAACTACAAAGAGATTACAGGTCAAATTGATAGCCAAGGCCGTAATAAATCCAGCAACCCTGAAACCAGTGGTCGTTACCACACTGACTGGTTGAATATGATTTATCCACGCTTAAAGTTAGCACGTAATCTTATCAAAGATGATGGAGTAATTTTTATCTCAATTGATGGAAATGAAATAGCGAACTTAATCAAGTTAGGTAACGAAGTATTTGGTGAAGAAAATTTCATTTCTACTATTGCTAATATTAATAATCCAAAAGGTAGGTCTGATGACAAGTTTATTGCCACTGCTCATGAGTACATTGTGATCTATGCAAAATCTATTAGTCAAACAAATATATATGGATTTGAACCTGATGAAAAAATAATTAGGCGTTATAACAAAGAAGATAGCCAAGGCAAAGTTTATCGTGAAATGGATTTGAGGAAAACTGGTGACTCTGATAGAAGAGAGGACCGTCCTGATATGTTTTACTACTTTTATTTTAACGAAAATAAGGACACTCTTAGGGTTTCAAAAGAAAAGGATTTAAAAACTGGTGAGATAGAAATTTTCCCACAAAAAGATGATGGATCAGATGGACGATGGAGATGGGGATTTCAAACAGCGCTTGATAAGATCGAAACAGTATATGCAAAGTTTATGCCCACCAGGCAAATCTGGGGTATTTTTGAAATGGATTACCTTGAAGGTAGGCCACCTGTTAAATCAACAAGTTCTTGGACATTTAAAGATGTAAATAGTGAGAGAGGGAGTGAACAGTTTATAGAACTTGGCTTTGATAAAGAAGTTTTCCAAAGACCTAAACCTGTTGGAACATTAAAGAGGATATTAGAAGTTGGTACTCTACCTCATGAGGAGTCATACATTCTTGATTTTTTTGCTGGTTCTTGTGGAATATCTCAGGCAATCTTTGAACTAAATGCCAATCATAACAGGAATATTCACTTTGTTGCTGTTCAATTACCTGAAATATGTGATTCTGGATCTCAAGCATATAAAGATGGATTCAAATACATTTCTGATATAAGTAAAGAAAGAATCCGAAGGGCAGCTATTAAAACCAATGGAGAAGGATCCCAAAGTGACTTAGATACAGGTTTTAAGGTTTTCAAACTTGATTCTTCTAATATTAAAACTTGGGATGTAGATTTTGATTCCCTTGATGAATCTCTTCTTAATGGAATGGTTGAAAACATCAAAGATGGTCGATCAGAAGAAGATGTACTCTATGAAATCCTTATCAAATACGGCCTTGATCTTACTTTGCCTATCACAGAACACAACCTCGCTGGTAAAAAAGTCTTTGATATCGGGATGGGGGCATTGATAATTTGTCTCTCCGATTCAATCACTTTGGATGTTGTAGAAGGAATTGCGAAACTCAAAGATCAGCTCAACCCAGAAATAATGAGAGTTGTATTCAAGGATTCCGGGTTTAAAGATGATGTCGTTAAAACCAATGCTGTTCAGATTCTTAAACAGGCTGGAATTGAAGATGTAAGGAGTCTGTAGGATGAAATTACAATTCAATCCAAACCTGGAATACCAGAAAGACGCCATAGATGCCATAACCGGTATTTTTGATGGACAGGAAATCTGCCAGACCAATTTTACCGTAGTTCCAATGAAGGTTTATGAGGACAGCCATCTCTTCGAAGGGCAGGAGATGAATCAGTTGGGATATGGAAACAGGTTGCGTCTGCTCGACGAAGATATCCATAAAAACATTCGCAATATTCAGTTGAAGAATGGTTTAGCTCCCTCAGAAAGTCTGTCATCCATGGATTTTACCGTGGAGATGGAAACCGGAACCGGAAAAACCTATGTCTATCTCCGCTCTGTTTTCGAAATGAATAGACTGTATGGATTTACCAAATTCATCATCGTTGTTCCGTCTATTGCAATTAAAGAGGGGGTCTATAAATCCCTTCAGATAACAGCGGACCACTTCAAGGAACTCTATGAGAATGTTCCCTTTGATTACTTTGTATATGATTCAAGCAAACTCTCCGATGTACGGAGCTTTGCCACAAGCCCTGATATTCAAATTATGGTGATTAACATCGACGCCTTTAGAAAGAGTTTCTCAGACCCTGAAAAAGAAAACACTGCAAATATCATCCATCGGGCTCACGACAGAATGACTGGAGCAAAACCCATAGAGTACATCCAGGAAACCAATCCCATTGTTATTGTGGATGAACCTCAGAGTGTAGATACTACGGCGAAAAGTAAAGATGCCATAGCCTCACTTAATCCTCTCTGTACTCTCAGATATTCAGCGACACATATTGATAAACACCACATGCTCTATAAACTGGACTCTGTTGATGCCTATGAACAGAAGCTGGTAAAGCAGATTGAAGTAGCCGGGATTGAAGTCAAGGATGGACACAATAAGGCCTATATAAAACTACTAAGTGTGGATAATAAGAAAAGCCCTATTACAGCAAAAGTGGAGATTGATTCAAGGAATGCTTCCGGTGCTATCAAACGTAAGACGGTGACAGTGACAAGTGGAGATGATCTTCTTGAAAAGAAATTCAGCGGCGGAAGAGAGATCTACGATGGCTTTATTATCGAGGAAATCTACTGTGAGAAAGGTTATGAGTCTATCAGCTTCACCAGTAAACAGGAAGTATTAAAACTTGGGGAAGCTATTGGGGAAGTAGACCCTGATGAGTATAAACGTCTTCAGATCCGTAAAACCATTGAAGAGCATTTAGACAAGGAGATGCGCTTACGGCCTCAAGGTATAAAGGTATTGAGTCTGTTCTTCATTGATAAAGTTGCAAATTACCGTTCATACGATGAAGATGGAAATCCCGTAAAAGGGAAATTCGCTTTAATGTTTGAAGAAGAATACGCCAGAGCTGTTAGAAAGCCTAAATATCATACTCTCTTTGACGGGGCTGACCTGGAAACGGTAGCAGAAGGTGTTCATAACGGTTATTTTGCGATCGACAAAAAGAAGGACTCTAAAGGTGATGAAATATTTAAAGACTCATCAGGTAAAACAGCAGCGGATGAAAGTGCCTACAACCTCATAATGAAAGAAAAGGAAAAGCTGTTATCCTTTGACTCCAAGCTAAAGTTTATCTTCTCCCATTCTGCATTAAAAGAGGGATGGGATAATCCCAATGTATTCCAGATTTGTACCCTGAATGAAACCAACTCGGTTATCAAAAAAAGACAGGAAATCGGACGAGGATTACGAATCGCTGTTAACCAGGAAGGAGAACGGGTTCATGGATTTGAAGTAAATACACTAACGGTAATGGCAAATGAATCCTATGAGGAGTTTGCAGAAGCCCTCCAGAAAGAAATAGAACAGGAAGAAGGAATCAAGTTCGGTGTTGTAGAAGAGCACCTCTTTGCCAACATTGTAATTCCCATCGATGACCATACACACGAATATCTTGGCGTTGATGCTTCCCGAGAACTATGGAATTACCTCAAAGATGAAGGTCATATCGACTCGCGGGGTAAAGTTCAGGACTCTCTGAAGAATGCTCTTAAAACAGGAACACTTCAGTTACCTGATGAATACCAGGAGCATAGTCCTCAAATCAATGCAGTCCTGAAGAAAGTTGCAGGAAATCTTAATATCAAGAATCATGATGATAAGAAAAAGGTGACTTTGAATAAAGCTGTATTTCTCAGCCCTGAATTCAAAGAACTCTGGGACAGAATTAAATTCCGAACAACTTTCCGGGTTGATTTTGATGTGGATGACCTTGTATCAAAGTGTGCCGAAGAAATTAAGAATAACCTGCAAGTTGGTAAAGCTCGATTTATTTACCGCAAAGCCAAAGCAGAAATAGATCGTGGAGGGGTGCATGCTGAACAAGTCCAGGAAACCGCCAGTGTGTATGAAGCCCGGTCCTTCGAATTACCTGATCTGATTACATATCTCCAGAATGAAACGAATCTCACTCGTCGAACAATAGTCAGGATTATCAATGATAGCGGAAAGTTGGAGTCCTTTAAGAATAATCCGCAGAAATTCATTGAGCAGGTTGCTGAGATCATTAAGAAGCAGATGAGACTCTTTGTTGTGGATGGTATCAAATATCACAAAATTGGAGATGAGCATTTCTTTGCCCAGGAGCTGTTTGAGGAAAATGAGCTGTTCGGTTATCTTCAAAAAAATATGCTGGAGAGCCAGAAATCTGTCTTTGATCATGTTGTCTATGATTCAGATGTAGAGCTGCAATTCGCTTCCTCCTTTGAAAGGAGTGATGATATTAAACTGTATGCAAAGCTCCCTGATTGGTTCAAAATTGATACACCACTGGGAACTTATAACCCAGACTGGGCTGTTCTTGTTGAAGCCGATGGACGAGAAAAGCTGTACTTTGTTGTAGAGACTAAGGGATCATTATTTACCGATGCATTGAGACCTACGGAACAGGCAAAGATTGATTGTGGGAAGGCTCATTTTAAAGCTCTTGGAGATGATGTGGAATTTACTGTTTCCAATGGGTTTGAGCATTTTTCTGGGAAGTATGTGTAATTAGGAGAACAAAAAGATGGGACAGATATCAATAGATTTATCAGGAAAATGGATCAGCTGTGTGACCCTTGAAAATCACTTAAACCTGGTTCAAGATACTACGATAAAAGATTGTTCTGATTTTTTGATAACTGTTCCTAACGGTGGAAATATTATGGTAGACGCAGGAGTGCGTCTATTAAGCTACCTCAACCAATTAAGCAAATTAGGGAAAAAAGTCTGCCTCAATTTCGAAGATGGTGAAGATGGAGCATTTGGATATTTGAATAGAATAGGTTTTTTTGATCATTTAGAAGATGATATAACAACGATCCCTGAAAGGCCTAACTTTTCAAGTGCAGATATTTTCCGAGGTAACAACTCCGGTGTTCTTGAGATAATTCCGATTGATCCAATAAATTTACCAAGAGATTCTTCCTTACCTACAACCTTAGCTAACAAACTATTATCAAATATTATAGATGAGGAGATTAAAGCCTCTTTTGATACTCCTTGTTATACATTCTTTGCTGAATTGGTAGAAAATATCTATTTACATAGTCAAACCAAACTCAAAGGATTTATTGCTTTTCAAGTATATAAAAAAGGTACTTCTGTCAAAGTAACAGTATCAGATAGTGGCATTGGATTACTGACTTCTCTTCGATCAAAGATAGAAGATCATTATCCTCAGTATAAAGATGTGGACGATGCAAAGTTGATTGAGCTGATGTTTTCCGAAGGTCTTTCAAAAGATGGTGTTGATAAAGGTTGTGGGCTAAAAACTTGTGCAAAGCATGCTTTAAAATTCCATGCGACCTTGGATGTACGTCTACCTCACTCAAGATTTCACCTCACACCTCTGGATTCAAGGATTTTTGGTTATGAAGCACAAGGTTCAATAACTAAAACTACACTGGACTTTGACGGAACTCATATCACATTAGATATCAGTCTTGACAAATAGATTATTTTCTGTTTCAATAGAAACAATGAAGCAGAAAATAGAAACAATACTACTTCGTAGTCTCATGGAATCAGATGATGGCCATGGTCGAGAACAAGGCATTGCTGTTCACACAAAACTTCTCGCATTAATTGAACAATCCTCATCTCTTTTATTTTCAGTTTCACTAAAAAATGTCAGAAGATTGGATGCATCTTTTCCTCGTGAGAGTATTATGGAAATTGTTAGACGCTACAAGGGAGATAGGGGAATATGTCTAACAGAAGTTACAAATCCTGATTTAATCGATAATCTTGATGCTGCTGCACTAAAAAAAGAGATTCCAATGTTTATCTGGAATGATAATGAGTACCAGATAATTGGGAAAGAACCTAAACTGGGACTAAAAGCGGTATTGGAACTTGCTCTTTCTAAACCTTCAATAACTGCTGCTGAAGTAGCAAAAGAGTTGGAATTGAAATTGAATAACGCGAGTATGAAACTAAAGCAACTGGTAACAGAAGGGTTATTAGTAAGACAGGAAGAAATAGCTCCAAGTGGAGGAAAGGAATTCTATTACTATAGGATTAAGTAATTTTTTTTGATCATTCTCGTTCATCTGATTCATTGAACGAGAAAAAGGAGGCCAATATGGCAAAGGGAAAGAATCAACATGTTGTAAAACATGAAGACGGATGGGCGGTTAAAGGTGCAGGGAATAGCAAAGCGACTAAAGTGACCTCTACCCAAAAAGAAGCAATTGAGATTGCTCAGGATATTGCCCGAAACCAAAAATCTGATACCAAGATCCATGGTAGAGATGGGAAAATTCGTGGAGGGAACAGTTATGGAAATGATCCATGTCCTCCAAAGGATGAGAAATAGGAATGTATTCTATGGAGACAGATGATATTAAAGAGATAAAAATAACCCGTAGTATCAAAAAAGAAGTAGAAAGAGAATTATGGGCTCGAGCAGCTGGTAGATGTCAATTTAGTGATTGCAATAGAATTCTTTACAAGTCTCCAGTTACTCAAGAACGTGTCAACATATCGGAAAAAGCTCATATTTACTCTTTCTCAAAGGATGGACCCCGCGGATGGGGTCCCTTTCAAAAAAAAACGCAACAACTGAATGAGGTAGAAAACCTAATGCTTGTATGCCATGACTGTCATAAAACCATTGATCAAGACAAAGAAGGTAATAAATATTCTGCGTCACTACTTCAACAATGGAAAAGAGAGCATGAATACAGGGTTTTAACTGTTACAGGAATAGTCGCGGATAAGAAATCTCATATAATTTTTTATGGTAGTAATATCGGTGAACAACGATCTCCGCTACAGAAGAATGAAGCCATAGAAGCAATGTTTCCAGAACACTATCCAGTCTCAGAAAAATCAATTGATTTATCAATGTTATGTTCTCATGAGGACAAAAGTTCAATATTTTGGGAATCTGAATTATCTCATCAAAAAAAGATGTTTAACCAGAGAATTAATCCTCTTATTGAAAGAGATCAGACAAAACACTTCTCTCTATTTTGTTTGGCAGATATTCCTTTATTGATTCATCTTGGAGCATTATTTACTGACAAAGTATCTGTAGATACCTATCAACTATTAAGAGAACCCAAGGGTTGGTACTGGCAAGAATTCCCAGAAGGATTCGAATTCATTATAAAAAGGCCAGAAAACATAGACGGACAACCAGTACTCATAATTTCTTTAAGTGATTACGTACATCATGATCGAATTAAATCTGTATTAGGGGATAACGTTTCTATATGGGAATTAACGGTTCCTGGTTCTCATATTGGCAATGACAATATACGTAACAAGGCTCAACTTTCTATGATGCGAACTGCCATTAGGGATTTAATGATTCAAATTAAGAAAATTCATGGTCAGAAGGAATTATCAGTTTTTCCTGCTATGGGAATCTCCTGTTCTATTGAAATGGGGCGAGCCAGAATGCCCAAAGCAGAAATGCCTTGGATAATATATGACCAGAATAACAAATTAGAAAAATTTGTGAAGACACTCACAATCGGAGGAAAAGATGACTGAATCACAGAAGGAAACGATACTTTCGAATTTAATCGAACAACTGGAATTGCCTGATCATGCTTACGAAAAAGCAAAAAGAAGATATGAAGACCTGGGAAAATGGTTTGATAGAGAAGACTCGTTACTTGAGAATAACGATCCCCATATTTTCCCTCAGGGGTCTTTTAGGCTTGGTACTGCAATACGTCCTATAAATGAAAGAGACGAGTATGATCTCGATCTCGCCTGCAAACTGCGAAGCGGGTTTGATAAAAGGAATGTAACTCAAGAGGAACTAAAAAAAATTGTTGGGTCTGAATTGGAATTATATAGAACAGCAAGAGGAATTCAAAAAAAACTTGAACCTAAACATAGATGTTGGCGACTCGAATATCAGGATGAAATCAGTTTTCATATGGATATTGTCCCTTGTATACCAGCAGAAAGCATTAAGCGAGAGGCTATATTAAAATCCATTCGATCAACCGGGCTTGAAGATTCATTGGCTGTTTCCGCTGCTCATACAACTATTGCCATCACAGATGATCGTCATATATCATTCAATAAGATCACCGAAGATTGGAATATTAGTAATCCTGAAGGTTACGCAAAATGGTTTGGATATAGAATGCAATCCTTACCTTCGGAATATAGGATGGAGAAAGCTCAAGTTGATGATGTTCCTCAGTACAAGATAAAGTCGCCTTTACAAAGAGTAGTTCAATTACTCAAAAGGCATCGAGACTGTTGGAGTATACAAAATCCTGAATCTAAGCCTATATCAATTATTATTACTACATTGGCAGCACGAGCTTATCAAGGCGAAACAAATCTTCAATTAGCTCTAAATAATGTTATAGGTAAGATGGAGAGCTATATAAATGCATCCATTCCTCGCGTACCAAACCCTGTTGATCCAGGTGAAGACTTTGCGGATCGTTGGTACAGACCTGATAGTCTTCATCTGAGGCTTGAAGAGACATTCCATTTATGGCTAATGCAAGTCAAAAAGGATTTTCAACATATTACGTCAACAACTGATACAGAATTTATCCGAGAGATGGCCGAGAATAAATTCTCAGTAAAAATCAACTCTGATATTTTAAAGAAAGGTCTTGGCGTGGAACAAAAACCTGTGCATATTATTCCTATAAAACACCATCTTGAGGAATCAAATCCACCAAAACCATGGCGAATATAAGATGCTCGAAAAGTATGAACAGTTTGGAATTGAAAAATTTCTCTTCGAATATCCTGGAATTTCCACTACTCCATCATCTGTATTGGGAATATTCCTAAGAGGAACATTTAATTTCACAGCTGAAACAGACAAAAGAGGAACTATTAGTGATCAATATGAGATAGAAATCTTAGTTCCATTCAATTTTCCACGCTCCGTTCCGGTAGTCAGAGAAATAAGAGGAAAGATTCCAAAGAATGGAGATTTTCACGTTAACCCTGATGGCTCACTCTGTCTTGGCTCTCCTCTCCGGTTGCTATCATTAGTTAATAGCAATCCTAACTTGGTTGCTTTTGCAGAGAAGTGCTTAATCCCATATTTTTATGCTGTTTCCATAAAACTAAATTATGGTGATGATTTTATGTTTGGAGAACTGGACCACGGTAATGTAGGGGCTTTGGAAGATTATTCTCTATTATTAGGTTTAGAAGAAGATTCCCAGATAATTCAGGCCTTTCAATTAATGGGACTAAAGAAAAGAGTCGGAAATAAAAAAGCTTGCCCATGTGGATGTGGAAAAAGACTGGTGCGCATTCCGGTGAAAGTTGCCACCTGTTCCGGACGAAAGTTGCCACTTCATAGGCATCATCCAACCTGTTAATTCTTCTTACATCAAGTGGCAACTTTCAGTCAAGATTTGTTGCCTTTTTCTTCCGGAAAGAGTCTCCTTCCAGTTCAATTCTGTACGATTCATATACAATCCGATCCATAATTGCATCAGCTATAGTCGATTCACCAATAACACCGTGCCAGGCAGATACCGGCAGCTGTGAAATGATGATGGTAGATTTTCTACCATGTCGATCTTCTAGAATGTCCAGAAGTTCTAATCGTTTTTCCTGAGTGAATGGGGCCAAACCAAAATCTTCTAGAATTAGAACATCTGCTCTGTAGATTTTAGCTAGCTCCTTTAAATACTTACCCTCTTTTTTTGCCAGATTCAGTTCCTGAAACAGTCTACTGGTGAGCCTATATACAGTCCGGTATCCGAGACTACATGCTCTGTTCCCCAGTGCACTACCAATGAAACTTTTGCCGGTGCCAGTGGGTCCGGTGATAAGAATGTCTTTACTCTGTTCTATCCAACTTCCATCAGATAACCTTAAAATCATATTCTTATCTAAATTGCGATCCTTCCGGTAATCTAACTCTTCAATAGATGCTTGATACCGAAAACCAGCTGCTTTGATCAGTCGCTCCTGTTTTCTGATAATCCGATCTTCCCATTCCGTGTCTACCAGTTGGGTGAGAAGCTCATCTATTGTAAACTTCTGATTCATCCCGGTTTCCAGAATACTCTGAAAAGCTCTGGACATGCCGTGCAACCTCATTTCATCCAATTTTGACAGGGTAGCTTGGTTGTTGTTCATACTCTTTTCTCCTATTGATAATATTTTTCTCCACGTATGTTGGGGTGATTGTCTGGAATTAGACACAGCTGAGCATCATCTGCAACAGCTTCTAATTCCTCCTGTATTCGATGTGCTTCCTGGGCAATACTCTTGTAGCCGATCCAATCCATATTCCAACTGCTCCTACAGGCTTGATTCACCACAGAGTGAGGATATTTATTTGTTAGATTTAAAATCCCAATTGAAGTTCTGAACGCCTGCTCAGGATGAGGTTTGGATTCAAGAAGATAGTTTATGACTCGCAAAGTGTCTTCTCCGACATTCCCAGCCCACCAACGGAACTTTTCAGGACTCCATTCCTTGAAGTAGCGATGCTTTGCAGGCATATGGTCAGCTACCGTCGTGTAACCATTACGGCGACGCTCTCTTCGATGTTGCCAAATCCTGATATTATCGTGATATAGAGCAACATGGGTGTCGTCATAGATGATTCGTACTTTCTTCCCTTTTAATAGATATGGTGCACTGTAGTAATGACCATCCTCCTTGAGGTAGAAGTGATAATTGAATCCAACTAATGTATTATCCTGGAAGTATTTCAATGGATATTTTTCTACAGGAAGTGACCGTAATTCACATCGTTCTACGTCCTCAAAGAGCTCGCGTCTGGAAACTGTCATGCGGGTGAGTTTTGTCTCGTTATGCTCTTTCAGCTTTTCCCACATAGCCTGATTCAAGGACTCTGTCGAATGAAACGACTGGTTTCTTAGAGGGGCAATGATTCGCCGGTAGGCAATCTTTACTGCGTTTTCGACATGTGCCTTATCCTGAGGTCTACCAGATCGGGCAGGAAGTATTGCAGTACAATAATAGTCAGCAAAATCCTCTAACAACGGATTTATTTCTGGTTCATAAAAATTAGCCTTCACCACTGCGGATTTCAGATTGTCCGGAACAATAGCAGCTGTTACACCTCCGAAGAAATGGATAGCTCTTTCAAGAGACCTGATAAAGGACTCCTTTTTTTGATTATCAGAGGCTTCAATGTAGGTTAGTTGACTAGACGGTAGAATAGCTACAAATATCTCTTTTGGGACAATTTCTCCTGTAATTGGATTAACAATCTCTCTCTTCTTACCTGCGTAATCAACGAATAACTTTTCACCGGCCTTGTGCTCCAAATGCATTGATATATTCTCATCTGCCTTCCATTGTTGAAAATGATAACAGAATTGTGTGTACTTCAATCCATCTGGATTGTCTATGCGATATTCTTCCCAAAGCAGCTGAAGAGTAACTCCTGTTTTCTTCAATTCTTTTGCGAATTGTGGA